>JBLYYS010000349.1:0-4810 GCA_048550235.1 Acidimicrobiia bacterium
ATGGCGACCACGGCCACCTTCCAGGGGGAGCTGTTCTCGAGTGTGGTTGAGCGATTCGCCGGAAATGCTCGGGTGATCGCCAGGCCCTGCCCCGGCCTGGCCGATCTGGTGGAAACCGGGGCCGACCCAACCATTGTCGAGACTGCGCTGATAGAGCACCTGCGACCGTTTCGCGGCCGCAACGTAGACAGGATCGTCCTTGGCTGCACCCACTACTCATTCATCGGCGGACTCATCGCCGGCTTGTCGGGAGTGGATGTTGTCGATCCCGCTCCACCGGTTGCCAGACAGGTTGCCCGGGTGGCGGAGCGGAACGGGCTCGCCAAGGAGGGCTCAGGTTCGACGGAACTGCTCACCACGGGCGATCCAGTCCAGTTTCAGCGAAGGGCTACATCCCTGCTGAACGAGGTTGTGACCGCCGGGCGAATCGAGATCTAGGTCCCCGCCTGGTTGGCTCTGAGGAAATCGACCACACGCTGAACCTGCTCGGAGGTCAGAGTGCTGCGGAAAGCAGGCATTCTGCCGAGGCCCGACGTAATCGTCAGAGTCAGATAGGTATCGGGCTGGTTGGCCACATCGCTACCGGCCCCAAGGGCCGGTCCAACTCCTCCGGAGAGATCACTCGCATGACACCTCGTACAAAGAGCAGAGTAGATCTCCTGACCGTCCGCATCGACGGCGATGTCCGTCGAGCAACCTGATCCGATCATGATCAACATGAGAGTGGCAAGGATCTTCTTCATTTCCTCAACCTTCTGCCAACAGTACGCCTGCTTCAACCAACAGAGAGACGATTACGGCCGCTATCAAAACGCCGACCGCAATCAATGCCAGCGCTTTACGTTTTTCAACACCAAACACGAAAGCGGCCAGCGAACCCGACCAAGCCCCCGTGATCGGTAGTGGGATCGCAACGAAAGCAATCAAAGCAAGATCGCGCAAGCGATCGAACTTCGTCGAGTGACGTTTGCGAGTGTGCTTGAAGAGCCTCTCCAGAATTCTATGCAACCACGACCAGTGGTCCTCCGCCCAGGCCGTCACCGGACCCATCAGCCACAGGATGAAGGGCACCGGAAGGAGGTTCCCGAGGACAGACCACAGAAACGCTGATCCGATGCTCCACTCGAGGACACCCCGGGCAAACGGCAACGCCAGCCGTAGTTCGGTGATCGGAAGGGCGGCGAGCAACATAACCGCCAGCGGTTCCGGAATCGGCAAGCTCTCTACCCACATCTGAACTGATTCACGCACGGGGCGAGAGTATGGCACGTCGACAACATGATTTAGTTGACGCGGGGATTGTTTGACGCGATAACTACCGTTGCGTAGGATCAAAGACGGAAGCTAGCTTTGCTAGTTTCCACCCCACAACCCCCAACGCTGGGGTCGTGAGGACGGGTTCACCCTGGCGCCGTGCTCAACAAAACGACCCCTTCAGGAGGCTCCGGTCAACCCCCCTTGCCGGAGCCTCCGCTTTTAAGCACTTGGCTCCGACGGCGATCCACTGTCAGCCGAAGCCCGCAGACGCCTCGTCCAACGACCACCTGGAGGTATCCGCCACGAGATCTGGATTGTCTCCCCATTTTGGACGGCCGAAGAGAATCGCCGCCGCGATCTCTTCTGCAGGCACGAAGTAGTCACCGGCTTCTATCTCGCGAGCGAGATCGTCAAGTCGGCGCTGCCACCATGTATGGCGCGCTTGATCCGTCATTACATAGTTGACATCGGCACGCGAATGGCCGGTATTGAAGGAAAATCTCACTCGTAGTGATAATTAGTGGACAGCTCAGCCAGAATCGCCCGGGCGATATCATCAACGGAGACGAAGTAGTCGCCTGCTTCGACCATGGCTTTCAGTTCGCGCACGTACGCGGCCCGGGCTTCCGGCGGAGCAAGCGGATCGAGACGTGCAGGCTGCCAATCTGGCTGATCGACCATCGGGCGCGATCTTAGCCGGGCGTTGTCCGCTCAAACGGAGAAGCGGACCAGAATGACATCACCCTCCACCACGGTGTAGCTCTTACCCTCGACTCGCACGATGCCATCGGCTTTGGATGGATCCCATCCGCCTGCTTCGATCACATCGTCGATATTCGCTACCTCGGCACGGATGAACCCGCGCTCGAGATCCGAGTGGATCTTTCCCGCAGCTTCTGGAGCCGTAGCACCCCGACGCACAGTCCAAGCGTGGGCTTCCTTGGGACCGAGGGTGTAGAAGGACTGCAAACCGAGTGCGGCATAGGACGCTTGAACCATACGGGTCAAAGCACCTTCGCCGAGCCCGAGTCCCTCGAAGAGTTCAAGCCGGTCGCCCGGATCGAGTTGCGCTGCTTCCTCTTCGATCTGGGCCGAAATTGCCACCACTGTGTCTCCGTCGGGTACCACTTCTGCGACGGCCTCGGCAAGGTAGTCAGCGTCGGCGTCTTCTCCCGCGTTGATGACCCAAACAGAGGGTTTCAAAGTCAGCGGTGCTAGATCCCTGAAGGCGAGCAGAGCATCCTGTTCCCATTTGTGTTGACGTAGCGGTTCTCCGGCCTCGAGCACCGCAGAAGCGGCGGCGACGGCCTCGGCGGCCCCTCGTTTGGACTGGTCGGCAGTGGCTTCTTTGAGGATCTTCGCCCGGCGTCGATCGAATACCTCGTAGTCGGCCAAAGCAAGCTCCAGCAGCAGTTCCTGTGCTTGACCGACTGGATCGATGCCCGATTCATCGTCCGGCACACTTTCGCTCTCGAAAGCACGCAACACGACCGCGAAAGCCTCCACATCACGAAGGCGTCCGAGGAACTGCCCGGCCAGTCCGCCTCCATGGCCGGGCTTCGCCATGGCAGGGACGTCCAACAGTTCGAGCTGGGCATGAACGGTCTTGGCGGAGCCTTCGACATCGGCTGCTCGATCCAGCTTCTCGTCGGGAACAGCGGCCACGCCGACATTGGGCTCCAGCGTCGAGAATGGGTGAGCAGCGGTGAGCGCGCCCAACCCCGTCAATGCATTGAACAGAGTGGTCTTGCCCACATTGGGAAACCCGAGAATGCCGATCTTTGCCACGCCGGGCGAGTGTAGCCGGACGGGCATGACTCAAGCTCGTGGCGTATCGTGTGTTCCGTCGAAAGGACGTTCGATGAAGATGGCAGTAATCGGAGCAGGCTCCTGGGGGACGACCGTGGCGGCGCTGGCAGCCCGCCGTCAGCCGGTGACATTGTGGGCGCGGCGCCCGGAATTGGCAGAGGCGATCAACGGCGGAGAGAATCCCGACTATCTGGGCGGTTTCCGATTGCCGTACGGATTGCGGGCGTCGACGGATCTCGGGCAGACGGTCGAGGATGTCGGAGCCGTCATCATGGCCGTGCCATCACACGGGTACCGAACCGTGCTCGGGCAACTAGCCGAGCACCTGGATGACGAGGTGCCTCTCCTGAGCCTCACCAAGGGGATCGAGCAAGGCTCTCTGAAGCGGATGAGCGAGGTGACGATCGAAGAGTTGCCGTCACACGACGCAACCCGGGTCGGAGTGATGACCGGACCGAATCTCGCCAAGGAGATCATGCAGGGCCAGCCGGCGGCAACCGTCATCGCCATGAAGGACGAAGCAACCGCTGCCCGGCTGCAAGAAGCGTTTATGGACCCGACGTTTCGCGTCTACACGAACACGGATCTCGTGGGATGTGAGACGGCCGGAGCTCTCAAGAACGTAATGGCGATCGCCGCCGGCATGGCTCGTGGCCTGGGCATGGGCGACAACACGCTGGCAGCGCTGATCACAAGGGCGATCGCCGAACTCACCAGATTGGGAGTGTCCATGGGAGGCGATCCGATGACGTTTGCCGGCCTGGCCGGCGTCGGTGACCTCATCGCCACCTGCATGAGTTCGCAGAGCCGCAATCACCGGGTTGGTGTTGAGCTGGCGAAGGGCCGCAAACTCGACCAGATCATCGAAGAGATGAATATGGTTGCCGAGGGGGTGAAGACGACCCGCGCGGTGCTCGACCTGGCCGAACGTGCAGGGGTCGAGACTCCGATCGCCCAGCAGGTCGGCAGTGTCCTCTATGAATCGGCCCACCCACGTGAGGCGGTGCTGGCCCTGATGACACGCGAGGCGAAGCGCGAGGCCTAGCCGATCGGCTGAGCCGCCCGCAGATCCCGGTATAACAAGCGCTGGTCGCCGAGGCGCCTTCGCAGTTCGCGCTCTAGCCCACCGATCGGATACAGGTTCTGTGGCGCCCTCGGATCCTTGTGCTCGTGTGAGGCAAACCTCGGCAGTGTCGCACTGACCCTGTCGGCCAGTTCGATTGCGGCGGCCGGGGCCTGGTCCGCCGATGCTTCGAGGCGAACCACTCCGGCCAGAGGATGCCCGACAGGGCCCGGGAGACGCAGATACCACATGAACCGCGACCAATGGGTCGTGGATAGGAACACCGGCGTTCGCTGACCTGCCTGGAGCTCTCCCAGGATCGGCCGGAGTTCGGGCGGGAGGTAGTGGACGTGGTGCGTCTTGATATAGCCGACGGCGGCAGGGTGGTGCTGACCCGATCGCAGCGGACCGTCCGCCACCACCAGCTCGGCTCCTTCGTGCCGGATGGCCACCACACCTTCCAGTTCGCCCATCCGCTGCTGCATCGCCAACCACAAATCCTCGGGCGATTCGCCGGTCGCCGCCCGCACCTGGTATTCAGCCAGCCGGGTGGTGATCGATTCGGCCTGGGGAGCCGATGTGAACAGGCCACGCTCGACGGTGGCATCAACGATCTCTGCTCGACCATCAGCCTTGACCGCACCGGCCGCATATGATGCGCAAATCCCCAGGACTGCGGTG
>JBLYYS010000350.1:0-15906 GCA_048550235.1 Acidimicrobiia bacterium
AAACGCGGGATCGAAAGCGAGGCCCAGCAAGCCCTGCTCACCTTCGTTACGAACCTCATCGGCAATGTCGAGGAAGGGCTCCTGCAGCAACGAGCCGTCCTTCCACAGCCAGATCCGCCCGTCTTTGGTGACAATGAAGAGCCGGGAGTCATCCGGGGGCGCATCTACGAAGATCGGGAAGGCCAATCCCGAGACGACCTCCTCGTAGGCGAGACTTTGCAGCGGCTCGAGCGGAATGGTCGTTGCCGTCGTCGAGGTGCTCGACGCCAAAGTCGTCGACGGCGAGATAGCTGATGCTGTAGTTGTCGGCACTGGATCCTGGACGGTCGAAGTCGGGGCAGGTGGAGTGGACGGAACCGTGATGGCCTCTTGACCTGCTCCCGAACATGACGCCAGGAGGAGCGAAAGAACTATCAATCGACGCATGGAGCAACGCTACAGGTGTTTGGCCAGTATTGGGCCATCACCGACGCAGCGCTGAACTGCCCAGAATCACTCAGGTCAAAGAAGACGGAACTGGGACTGGGCGTTGGAGATGTCGCCCGGAGCCAGGAGACTTGCCTCGAGTTCGGCCGCAGTGACCGGGACGCTGAAGTAGTAGCCCTGCGCCAGCCGGCATCCCAATCCCTTCAACCGTTCGGCCTGAATCTCTTTTTCAACGCCTTCCGCGATGACGGTCAAACCGAGCCTCTCCCCCAGATCCACGATCGTCTCGACGATACCCGCGTCGTCGCCGTCCTCCACCAGACCCGACACGAAGGTCTGGTCGATCTTCAGGATGTCGACTGGAAGCTTTCGGAGGTAGGTCAGCGAGGCGTATCCGGTCCCGAAATCGTCGATGCTGACCCGGACCCCCAGGTCGCGCAGACCCTGCAGGACGTGGTTGGCATGGTCGGCGTCGTCGACGAGCACCGTCTCCGTCACTTCGAGTACCAGATCTCTGGGATCCAAACCCGTCGAGTCGAGCGTTGAACGAACAAAATCTGCCAACCCCGGCTGCAGCAACTGCCTTGCCGACAGGTTCACAGACATCATGAAAGGCGCAGAAGGACCTAGTCGCTCACGCCAGGCTGCGCCTTGGCGACAAGCCTCTTCCATCACCCATGATCCAATCGGGACAATCAGACCGGTCTCTTCAGCGACCGGGATGAACTCGCTCGGCCCGACGAGCCCGCGACTTGCGTGTTGCCACGACACCAGCGCCTCGACGCCAACCACCCGCCCCGTGTTGAGTTCGATCTCCGGTTGATATAGCAGCGCAAACTCCCCGCGCTCGATTGCCTGATGGAGCCCGGATTCGGTCTCGAGACGGCGGGCCACTCGAACGCGCATGACTTCGTCGAATAACTCGTAGCGGGACTTGCCGCGCTCTTTGGCCTGATACATGGCTGCATCGGCATCTCGCAGGAGGTCTTCCGGGCGTTGCTCGGAATCCGCCGCGAGAACGATGCCGATAGAAGCGGTGATGAAAACGTTCCGCCCGGCGAGCGTGAACGATGGTTTCAGCGCCGCGCGCAACCTGTCCGCGATCCGGATCGCTTCCGAAGCGTCCCCGATCTCTTCCGAAAGGATCGTGAACTCGTCGCCACCGAACCTGGCCACTGTGTCTCCAGGTCGAAGGGCATCCTTGAGCCGAACCGCAACTGCGTGGAGCAGATCGTCCCCGACGTCGTGCCCAAGGCTGTCGTTGATCACCTTAAAGGCGTCGATGTCCATGAACATCACTGCCAGCATCGCCGACTTCCGTTCCATCCTCGCCAATGCCAGCCCGAGCCGGTCGATGAAGAGCATCCGGTTGGGGAGTCCAGTGAGAGCATCATGAGTCGACTGGTAGGCAAGTTCGAGTTCCGCCCGCTGCCGCTCTACCGAATAGCGGATGGCACGCACCAGCAAGCCTCCGTCGACCTTGCCCTTGATGAGATAGTCCTGCGCCCCTTCGTGGAGTGCCTGGAGGGCGAGTTGCTCATCGTCGTGGCCGGTGAGCACCACGACGGGGACCGCCGGCGCCAGAACACGAACCTGTTCGAGTCCCTCGAGTCGGTCGGCGTCCGGAAGAGTGAGGTCGAGCAGGATGCAGTCGTACTGAGCTTCTCTCAGCGCCTTCCGAGCTTCGGCGATAGTGGAAACGTGGTGCAGGCGACCGGGAGGCGACTCGACTCCATCCAGCATCAGCCGGACGATATGGGCGTCGGCTCGACTGTCCTCCACGAGCAAGACCCGGAGTTCGGATCGCTCACGAATCACGAGCACCTCCGCGAGATCCCTCCACAATCAAGCTATCCGAACCCACAAGACAAGCGGTGGACTTCGCGACCGACTGCCGGGCATCAGATATTGAGTGAAACCGGCACGCGGCAAACCGGCAATCGCGCGGACCGCGCGCACGCACAGACGTTGCCAGCCACGAAAGCCTCATACCCGTTCTCCCATTAGTGCCTAGTCAGAATGGTAGGTCATTCTCTAGTCATTCGCCACCTGCCGAACCTACTTTCAAGCACAGCCATCGGGCAGAAACCGGTAGGCTTGGTCTCGATTCGTCAACCGGGAGCGTCGGTCATGTGTGCAAAGTGGGACGATTCGATCGAAGGCCGCCGGCTGCATCCCGAGAGCCTCATGATGGGCTACGGCTACAACCCAGAGTGGTCGGAAGGCTCTCTGAAGAGTCCGATCTTTCAGACCTCGACCTTCGCCTTCAAGACCGCCGAAGAAGGCAAAGCCTTCTTCGAAGTCGCATACGGTCTCCGGGAGGCAGAGGAGGGCGAAGGCATCGGGCTCATCTACAGCCGTCTGAACAACCCTGATCTCGAGATTCTGGAGGACAGGTTGTCGTTGTGGGATGGTGCCGAATCGGCGGCTGCGTTCAAGTCGGGAATGGCAGCCATCAGCACCACATTGTGGGCCTACCTCCGTCCGGGCGATGTCCTGCTCTACAGCAGACCCATCTACGGCGGAACCGATCACCTAGTCAACTTCGTGCTACCCGAATTCGAGATCACGCCGATCGCCTTCGACTGCACAGACGACCTCCAAACCATCGAAGCTCGGCTCAGCTCGGAGGCACCGGGCAAGCGGTTGGGAATCATCCTCATGGAGACGCCGGCCAACCCGACCAATGATCTCATCGACATCTCCATGGCCGCTGAGATCGCCCGTCGACACTCGAGCCCCGAACACCGGGTACCGGTCGCGGTCGACAACACATTTCTCGGCCCTGTGTTTCAGCGACCCCTCGACCACGGCGCCGACATCGTTCTCTATTCCGCCACGAAATTCATCGGCGGCCATTCCGACCTGATCGCGGGAGCTGCTCTTGGATCGGCGGAAATGATGGCTCCCGTTCGGGCAATGCGGACGTTCCTCGGCACGATGGTTGGCCCATGGACCGGATGGTTGCTCCTTCGCAGCCTGGAAACGCTGAGCCTGCGGATGAACCGCATGGCCGCCAACGCCGCCAGGGTGGCCGATTTCCTCAAGGACCATCCGAAGGTGGCCAATCTCCACTATCTCGGCCATCTCGAGCCAGATCATCCGCAATTCGATCTCTACAAACGCCAGTGTCTCGGCAGTGGTTCGATGATCGCATTCGAGATCCCCGGCGGAGAACCCGCCGCCTTCCGGTTCCTCAACTCGTTGAAGCTCGTGCACCTGGCCGTCTCGCTGGGTGGGACGGAGTCACTGGCGGAACACCCGGCCAGCATGACCCATGCAGACGTGGACCGTGCAGACAAGGACCGTCTCGGTGTCACCGAAGGCCTGGTGAGAATATCAATAGGCGTCGAACACCCGGACGATCTCATTCTCGATCTTGGCCAGGCTTTGGACGCGGTCTGAAGAAGTTCCAGGTTCTGAGTCACACGCCGTGCCTTCGTCGACGAAGATGGCGATCCTTCAATACACCTCAGAACCGAGAACTCGACAAACCGGAACGGACATCGGGGAGAAATGAGCACACAGCCGATCGATGAAGCCACGTACAAGAAGCGAGTCCGCGCCTGGACAATGTACGACTGGGCCAACTCTGCCTTCGCCACCACGATTCTTGCCGCGGTTCTTCCTGCCTATTACAGCGAGGTAGCCGGAGCCAATCTGCCTAGTGCGGCCGTCGCCACCGCCTACTGGACCACGACTCTCAGCATCTCTTTGATCATCGTTGCCCTGATCTCACCTGTGCTCGGGACCGTGGCCGACGTCATGCGCGGCAAGAAGAAGCTGCTGTCGATCTTCGTTGGGGTCGGCGTCCTAGGTACCGGACTGTTGGTCCTGATAGGCACGGGCGACTGGATGCTGGCCTCCGTATTCTTCATCGTTGGACGGGTCGGGTTTGCTGCATCCAACGTCTTCTACGACTCGCTACTCCCCCATGTAGCCAGGGAAGAAGATCAGGACGCTGTCTCAGCCAGGGGTTACGCAATCGGCTACCTCGGAGGCGGTCTATTGCTCGCACTCAACGTGGTCATGATCTTCGTGATCGGTTCGGAGATGGGGGCCCGCCTCTCCTTCGTCTCGGTAGCCATCTGGTGGGCAGTCTTCTCCATACCGATCCTTCGACGGGTCCCGGAGCCGCCGGCCGCCTCGAGCGACCTCAAACCGGGGGAAACGATCATCAAGGCGAGTTTCGCCCGGCTCGGCGAGACGTTGCAGAACCTTCGGCAATACAAAGAGCTCTTCAAGTATCTGATTGCCTTCCTCATCTACAACGACGGCATCGGCACGATCATCGGCGTGGCCGTCATCTACGGCGCCGAACTCGGGTTTGGGACAACGGAGTTGATTCTCGCCATCCTCCTCGTGCAGTTCGTCGGTATTCCGTTCAGCCTCATTTTCGGGAAGATCCCCACCTCCGACGACCCGAACCGCGCCACCTACCTGGCTTTCATCGTCTTCAATATCATCGCCCTGCCCGTCGTCGGCATCATCGGGGCGCGCGCATTCCCATCCGATGTGGTGGGATCCGCTCCTGAATCCTTCACAGCCATCGGTGCCGCGGTTGGAGAAGGAACATATGGTGTTCAGGATCAGGCTGTTGAGCTATCAGGATCATGGGAAACCATCAATATCGAGACTGTGGCCGAGGAGACCCAGGGCATCAGCGATGCGGCGGCGTCGGCGACGCCATTCATCGTTGCCGTGGCCATCGCAGCCCTTGTGGCAGCCTGGATCGTTGCCCGTCGGAGGAAGGCGGCTCAGGCAACCAACGCTCCCTGGCTGACCATCGCTGTTGGCACCGTCGGCCTCATTGCCCTGCTGGTGGCGGCGCTGGCCCAGTTGATAGTGCTGACCGCCGCCGATCCAATCGCCTATTCACAGAGCGATGAGCCCGGCGCGACTGCGACCATCGAGTACAACGGCCAAAAAGTCGAACTCGCTCACAGCACCGGACCCGACCACGGCATCTGGACGGTCGACATCGACGGCGCTCCACTGCTCGATGGCGACGAACCAGTCGAGATCGACGCCGACAACGTGAGCCGACGGTTCGGTGTTCGCACCACCATCGATGCCGGCGAACCCGGCATCCACACGCTGACGATCCGTACGACCGGCGGCATGGTCTCGCTCGGCGAATTCGAGGTACTCCCACCCGTCCGCGAGAGCAATCTGGGCATGATCCTGGGAAGCCTCCTGGTGGTCGAAGTAGTCGGATTGGCGCTGGCGAGTCTCTTCGGCAAGCAACTCTTCGGCAGTCTGTCCGATTCGATGACAACCAAGCGGGCCATCATCCTGGCTCTGATCGCCTACTCATTCATTGCAGTGTGGGGATTCTTCCTCGATGCCGTCGTCGAATTCTGGTATCTCGCCTGGATGGTTGCAGTCGTTCAAGGAGGGAGCCAGGCGCTCAGCCGGAGTCTCTACGCATCAATGTCACCGACGTCGGTCAGCGGCGAGTTCTTCGGGTTCTTCTCAGTTATGTCGAAATTCTCATCGATACTGGGTCCGGTGATCTTCGCCGGAGCCGTCGCCGTTTTCGGGAACAGCCGACCCGCCGTCCTCAGCCTCGTCGCGTTCTTCATAATTGGTATCGTGCTGCTGCAGCGGGTTGATGTTGAAGAAGGCCGCCGCGTGGCCGTGGAAGCGGATCGGATGTTGCTTGGTGATGACGGGAAGGAGGAAGCGTGAGCAAGGACTCAGACGATTGGGACCAATTCGTCATCGGCGATGACGAAGGCGGCTCGTCGCCGGAAGCTCCGACGGCACCGCTTGTCGAGGACAAGACCGGAATCCGCTGGAGTCTCATCGCGGGACTCATCTTGATTGCGGCTATTGCGGTCCTCGCCGCGCAGAATACCCAGCGGGTGTCGGTCAATTTCCTCGGGTGGAACGGACGGGCACCGCTCATCGCGGTAATCCTCGGCACTGCCATCGTGGCAATCCTGCTCGACGAAACAATGGGATTCTTCTGGAGGAGGAGCCGGCGCAAACGACGAGCGGAGCGAGAAGAGCTGAAACGCTTGCGGGCGCGAACCGATTGAAGGGAACTCCAATGCCGGAACGGCTGGTAGTCATCGGGGGGGACGCAGCCGGAATGTCCGCTGCGAGTCAGGCCAGGCGACGCCGCCGGCCGGACGATCTCGAGATCATCGTGCTCGAGAAGGGTAACTACGTCAGCTATTCCGCCTGCGGCGAGCCGTATTTCGTCTCGGGTGACGTCGACGATTTTGAGGATCTCCTGGTACGGACTCCGGAACAGTTCTGGAAGGTCTCTATCGATGCCCGCCTCCATCACGAGGTCACCGCCATCGATGTTGCCCAGGGCAGGGTCCTAGTTCGGAACCGGGAGGATGACTCCGAGGAGTGGCTCGGTTACGACCAACTCCTCTACGCCACCGGCGCCCACTCGATTCGGCCCCCTATCGAAGGAATCGGCCTCGACGGGGTGCATGAACTTCGGACCCTCGATGACGCACAGACGCTTCGACGCGTAGCCACCGGTGGCGCCCGCAAGGCCGTAGTCGTAGGCGGCGGATACATCGGCCTCGAGGTTGCGGAGGCCTTCCACACTGTGGGGCTCGAAACAACCATCGTCACAATGATGCCGACCGTGTTGGAGCGCACTTTCGACCCCGACATGGGAGAGAAGATCGGTCATCGGATCGAGGAACTCGGTATCGAGTTGATAACGGAACACAAGGTGGAGTGTCTCGAAGGGCGCGACGGGAAGGTCGTAGGGGTCGGCTGTGCCGATCAGAGCATCCCCGCCGACGTAGTCGTGCTAGCACTCGGCAGCCGACCCACTACACAGCTGGCTATCGACGCGGGGATCCCGATCGGCCCAGGTGGTGGCATCGCCGTCGATGATCGCCAGCGCACCGCGCTCGAGGGCATCTGGTCGGCGGGCGATTGCGCAGATGCCGTTCATCGCCTTACCGGCCGACCTATCAATCTCCACCTCGGCACAGTTGCAAACAAGGCGGGACGTGTCGCCGGCATCAATCTCGGTGGTGGTGACGCCACCTTCCCCGGCGTGCTCGGAACGGCCATAACCAAGGTGCACGACTTCGAAATCGCCCGCACCGGCCTCACCGAGTTCGAAGCCGAGGCCGCCGGTCTGGCATATGCTGCCGCCGAGGTAGGCAGCAGTACGGCCGCTCACTACTGGCCGGGATCCTCCCCAATGCGCATCAAGATGGTTGCCGAGAGAGGCACCAACAGGCTGCTCGGCGCGCAGATATTCGGAGGACCGGGGGCAGGCAAGCGAATCGATACCGTTGCTGCAGCCCTGTGGGCTGGGATGGAGGCTTCCGACCTAGCGATGGCCGATCTCTCATACTCTCCACCATTCTCGGGGGTATGGGATCCGGTCAACATCGCCGCCAGGAAGGCCGCGGCCGCAGCCTCGAGTCTCTAGTAGACGCCGGTCCGGGTGGGCGCGTAGGCGAACCAGGACGGCCTTCTAACATGTCGGAGGTGAGATACCTCTTCCTCGTGATCCCGGCCATGCTCGCCGCCGCGTGCACCGAAACGCTCGTAGACAACACGGTTCCGTCGACCGCTCCAGCCGGCGAACTGGCACATGTCATCCATGTGAGTGATGGCGACAGCTTGATCGTCGATCTAGACGGAACCGAACAGAAGGTCCGGCTTATCGGGATCAACGCTCCGGAGCGTGAGGAGTGTTTCGGACCCGAGTCACGTGATCGCCTGCACGCGCTGCTGGACGATCAGACGGTGACTCTGGTTGCGGACATCGAGTCCACGGACCAATACGACCGCCTACTGCGCTACGTCTATCTCGACGGGCGACACATCAACGAGGAGATGGTCCGACTCGGCAATGTGATGGCGAGATCGTACGCGCCGAATACAGCTCATCAGGAAGACTTCAACGAGGCACAGGCGGAGGCAAGAGATGCAGGAGTAGGCATGTGGGCCCAAGGTGTTTGTGCCGTCGCCTCCAGCCTCCGGATCGCATCGATCGAGGCCGATGCCCCCGGGCCGGACGACGAGAACCTCAACGGTGAGTGGGTTGAGATCGAGAACACTGGAACCGATCCCGTGAACCTGACCGGATGGTCATTGCGGGACGCCGAGTCGGTCAACCGGTACTCTTTCCCATCGGGGATTGGAGTCGAGCCCGGCGAAGCAGTCCGTGTCTTCACCGGCTGCGGCGACGATTCGACTTCCAGTGTCTACTGGTGCTCTGCCACGCCGGTGTGGAACAACCGCGGAGATGTCGCCTTTCTCCTCGATCCCGCTGGAAAGATCGCCGATCGATTCGAGTACTGAGCTCCGCGAATGGATCCAGAGATGGGCTGCGCAACGGCATTCACGGTGTGCTTCAATAGGGCCTGTTCAGGCAATACAAAGGGAAGGGAAAGCAATGAGCTTCATGGAGACCCTCAAGGGTTGGTTCGGCAAGGCCAAGGAAACTGCCGGCGAGGCGATGGATAAGGTCGAGGACATCGCTGAGGATATCGGGGAAAAGGCCGCGCCCATGGTAGACAAGGCCAAGGAGAGCGCCGGGGAGGCCTTCGACAAGGCCAAGGACTTCGCAGGGGACGTCAAGGACAAGGTCGAAGACAAGATCGACGACATCCGCGGCGAAGGCGAAGAGACGGTCGCTGAGGCAACGGAAGCGGCTGAAGGCGCCACCGATGCTGCGGAAGCGAAGGTCGATGAGGTCAAGGATCAGCTAGACGGCTAGCAGACCCGAGAATTCGTTCGATTGAGTGGGGCGCCCCGGCGCCCCACTTTTCGTTATGAGGGAGGCTGCTCGGGAACGCGGCAAGTTGGAAGTGGGGCTCCGCTACCGGAGGGAACCGTCCGCACGTATGGATCCGTGAAACCGGAACCAGGGTCGTCCGTCGAGACGAATCGCACCAAAGCGCGATAGATGGCTTCCGCATATGCCTGTCGAAAGGCGGGAGTCCTGAGCAGGTCCTCTTCGGCCGGGCTGCTGATGAAGGCACCCTCTGCAATAACCACCGGCACTGCCGACATCCGAATGACGCCGTAGTAGTCGCGACCGGCCTCATTCAGCCGATATTTGGCACCGGCGTCTGTATCCCCCACCCAATCCACATCGAACGAGACGAACCCGCGCCGAAACTCTTCGACCATCAGTCCGGCCAGCCGCCGGCTGTCGGTATCTTCAATCGAGTAGAACGCTTCGCTACCGGGACCGTCGAAAGGCCCGTCGGGCTCAGCGTTGTTGTGGATCGACACCAGCGCGTCCGCACCAGCCATTTCGGCCAGTTTCGCGCGGAAGAAGAGCCCGACCTCGTAGTCCGCCCCGCGGGGACCCTCGGCCCTGGTCATCCAGACGGCTGCAGCGGGCCCGTACTTGGAACCGGCGACCACGGTGCCTGTCTCCCAATCAACGTCCCGGGGCCCGCTCAAGAGATCGCGTGCGCGGCGGGCAATGTCCAGATTGACCTCCGGCTCGGCAAGACCGGTAGGCCCCGTTGCGCCCCGATTCGGTCCTCCGTGGCCCGGGTCGAGGACGATCACGGCAGATTCGAGAGACTCTCCGGTGTTCTCGCTCTGCGGCTCGAATCGGATTTCGGAGCCGTCCACCCAGGCTTCGGTGTCGCACGGTGTCAGCAGACGAAACGAGGATCCTTCCCTTCCTATCACCGGCATCGGAAGGCCCTCATGAGCCCGGACGGTCACATCCCCCGAGGGCGTGTCACGCAGAGCCGCCCCGCCGCGCGCGACGACGGCAACTCCGACCGCTCCGTCCGGAATCAGACTGCCGGCCGGAGGTGGCGGCGGATCGGCGTCCGGCTCGGCGGGCGGCGGTATCCGCAGAATGATAGTTTCAGGCGTCGGGCTCGTGGTTGTTGTGGTGCTCGTCTCGACAGGCGCAGTCGAGGTGACGGGCTCCACGGGCAACGTGGTCGTCGTCGGCGTCGACGTGCATCCGAAGAGAATCGTGGCGACGGCCAATGCCGCCGCCACGCGGGTCCTCACAGCTTCTCGGATACCGACTTCATCTCCATGAAGAGCCTCAGGTAGTCCGGACCACCTGCCTTGGCATTCGAGCCAGACATATTGAAACCCCCGAACGGCTGAACCCCGACCATAGCCCCCGTGATCTTCCGGTTCACATACAGGTTGCCGACATGGAAGGCCTTCCGGGCGTATTCGATACGGTCCCGGCGCTTTGTGAAGACACCTCCCGTGAGCCCGTATTCGGTTCCGTTGGCAATCTCGATGGCATGTTCGAAGTCATCTGCCCGGATAACCGACAACACCGGTCCGAATATCTCGAACTGGGCGAGACGACTGTTTGGAGTGACATCGGCAAAGACGGTCGGCTCAATGAAGTAGCCGCCATCCATTTCTACCGCAGATCCTCCGAGAACCAGCTTCGCCTCTTCCTTGCCCTTTTCAATCTCCTCCAGAATCGTCCGGTGCTGGGCTGCACTTATCACCGCAGTCACCTGGCTGTTATCGATTGCAGGGCCAATCGAGAGCTCCGACGCAAACGCGACGACCTTCTCCAAGACCTCGTCGTATACATCATCGACGACGATCAGTCGCGAGCAGGCAGAACACTTCTGTCCCTGGAATCCGAAGGCTCCGGCTACCGCAGCACGGGCGGCAGCGTCGAGATCTGCCGTCTCGTCGACTACCTGCGCATCTTTACCGCCCATCTCCATGTAGGCCCGCTTGAGCCAGAGTTGACCCGGATTCACCTTGGCCGACCGCTCGGCGATCCTCAGACCGACCTCCTTGGACCCGGTGAAGTTGATGAAACGGGTACGGGGGTGATCCACCAGCGTATCCCCCACCCGGCTGCCGGGCCCCGGCAGGAAGTTGATGACACCCGGCGGAAACCCGGCTTCCTCGACAGCCGCCATGAACTGCGCACCGATCACTGGTGTGGTCGATGCCGGCTTGAGAACCACGGTATTGCCGGCCGCCACAGGACCGATCGTCATGCCGGCGAGGATCGCCAGCGGGAAGTTCCAGGGCGGGATCACCACACCGACGCCCAGCGGGATGAGATGGGATTCGTTGTCCTCACCCGGCCATGGAGTAACGGCCAGCGGCTCGGCCATCTTGATGGCTTGCCGCGCATAGAAGTCGCAGAAGTCGATCGCCTCGGCAACGTCGGCTTCTGCTTCGAGGTAGTTCTTCGAAGCCTCGAAGGTCTGCCATGCAGAGAGTTCGTACTTCCGTCGGCGAAGGATCGCCACAAGCCGCTGGATAGTGCGAGCCCGTGCTTCTGCGCTGGTAGACGACCACTGCGGGAAGGCGTCCCAGGCGGCGTCGATTGCATCCTCGGCGATCTCGGGAGTAGCCGAAGCAACGGTTCCGACCACTTCAGAAGGGTTGGCAGGATTCACGCTCTCGATTCGGTCTCCCGGGTCAACGGTCTTCCCGCCGACCACCAGCGGGTAGTGGCGACCCAGTTCGCCGCGAACCTGCTCGATGGCCGCGCGATAGGCGGCTGCGTTCTCCTTCACGGTGAAGTCGCTGTACGGCTCGTTTACGAACGGTTCGAACATAGTGATCCTCCGAGTCTGTTGGCCTGAGCCTATTCCATGCGCAGCGGCACGTCACTATCGGGAAGACTAGGTTTCGTGCGGGGAGGTGCCATGCGGTACGGAGGCGACAATGCGAGGCCAGAAACGCTTCCTTCCTATCGAGTCGTCGTGCTAGTTCGGGCAGATCCATGAGTCGCCCGCTCGAGCTATTGAGAGAGGCAGCCCACGACGACTGGTCGGATCCGGTCGAGACGGCCCGCCGGGCTACCGAGGGACTGCTACAACTCGTGGATCAGGATTGGGAAGGAACCGGGTTGCAGGCAGCCAGAACGCTGCGCGAACGACGCCCCGATCTTCCGCTGGTTCTCGCCGTGACCGAGCGTTCGCTCGATCCCGATTCCGATCGAGTGCGGGCGGGTCTCCAGATGGCTCTGGCCCAGCTCGAGGATGAGACCTGGAGCTCGGATCTCGGTTTGCGCAACGCTCATCACGACTCTCTGGGCGTTACCTCACTTGGCCGGTCAACGCTTTCGCTGCTCGAAGCCGCCTCTCAACTCGGCAGTTCGCGGGCTCAACTGTTCACCGATCGCCGAGCTGTCTCGAAGGGCCTCGGCTACTTGAACTTCCCGATTTCGGTGGCGCCGCCCGAGGAGGCCGCCGCTCTTCTCGCCCCAGGGGTCGCCGCAACTGCCTCGCGTTTCTGGACGACCTCGCGCGTCGCCGACGCCGCACTCAAAGCGAAAGCAGGCGGCCGGCAGATCATCGTGATAGTCCACCCGCTGGCAGTCCTGTCGCCTCTCAACAGGTCTGTCTACAGGCCGCACCGATTGCTGATAGATGTGACGTTGTAGGCCCGGGCGCTGGTTCGGCTACGTCAACGCCGCGGTGGCCACGACCCATGCCAGCACGAGTGTCCCAATCGATCCTGCGACGAGTCCGAAGATGGCTTTCGCCCTTCCGAACGCCTCCCGCCCGGTACGCAGCCGAACCTCGCGGAGTTCGTGCAGGGCACCGATGCTCGCGGCGACTGCCAAGGGGGCGGGAAACACAATCAGGCTGAGCCACCCCAGGTAGAAGGCCGCGTTCGCTCGTTTGGACTGCTCGCCCGGCAATGCCATGAGGGCAAACCGGTTGGTAGATTCCGGGTCTCGCCCAACGGCCGGATCCACGGCGGTGCCTTCAAATCCCGGCACCCGTCCCAGCGGCGTCCACGCCGCGAGCCCATCGGTCCACACAAGAGATCCGGCATCGAGGAATCCCGAATCAACCAGTCCGCGAAGAGCTGCCTCGGAAACAGGTCCGGCCGTTTCTCCACCGGAGACGAAAAGCCACGTGCCGGGGGCCATCCCAATCAGGCTCTCAGGGCATCCACAACGAACTCGATCGATGCGATCAGAGCTTCGATGTCCTCGGATGGGATCGCCGGCCAGGTTCCGATCCTCAACTGATTCCGACCCAGCTTCCTGTACGGCTCCACGTCCAGAATGCCGTTGCTGCGCAGGATCGAGGCCACCTGCAAGGCGTCGACGTCCTTGAAGTCGATTGTGGCGGTAGTAGGCGAACGATCCGCAACGACCTCGACAAAAGGGGTCGTGTATTCGGTCGCTTCTGCCCACTGGTAGATGAGGGTCGAGTTCTGTTTCGCGCGAGCCGCCGACCAATGGAGCCCGCCACGGGCATTCATCCAGTCGAGCTGCTCGGCCATCAGGAACAGGGTCGTCAGGGCGGGCGTAGTGGGCGTTTGGTCCTTCCGGGAGTTCTCGACTGTGCTCCTCAGCCCGAGGAACGGAGGTATGAAGCGGTCACCCGAGTCAATACTCTCGATTCGCTCGATGGCAGCCGGTGACATCAGCGCAACCCACAAACCGCCCTCCGACCCGAAGGCCTTCTGGAGGGAGAAGTAGTAGGCATCGAATTGATCGACCGACACCGTCACGGCGCCGGCCGCGGAGGTGGCGTCGACCAACACCAAGCCAGAGGAAGCGGGACGGACAATCGGCGTCACAACGCCAGTCGTGGTCTCGTTGTGGGTAAAGGCATAGGCATCGACCGACGCGTCGAACACAGGCTCCGGGCGCGTGCCCGGAACAGACTCGACGATGAGCGGGGTCGCGAGATGAGGAGTGTTGGCAACGATATCGGCGAACTTGGCCGAAAACTCGCCGAACACCAGATGCTCGCTTCGGGCCTCGATGAGACCGAAGGCGGCGGCATCCCAAAACGCTGAGGCGCCCCCGATCCCGAGAACTACTTCGTAATCGTCTGGAAGTGCGTAGAGCTCTCTCAAGCCCGAGCGAATGCGACCCACCGTCTGCCTCACCGCCGGTTGACGGTGACTCGTACCGAGGAAGAGGCGATTGCAGGCAAGGAGGGATTCAAGGGCAGAGTCGCGCACTCGGGTCGGGCCGGACCCGAACCTCCCATCGGCAGGCAGGAGATGCGAGGGGATCTCGATTTGGACTGACATCGGCACCACTATTCTTGCTAATCAATCGGTATCACAATCGATCAAGGCTACGAAAGCGAATCGCCATGTCACGCATATCCCACCGCATCGCATCGATCGCCGAATCTGCCACGATGGCCGTCACCGCCAAGGCGAAGGAGCTGCGCGCACAGGGGATAGATGTGATCGGATTCGGAGCCGGTGAACCAGATTTCGCAACTCCAGATCACATCGTTGAGGCCGCGATCGCGGCCTGCCGTGATCCGAAGATGCACAAGTACGGACCTGCCGCCGGTATGCCAGAACTGCGGGAGGCCGTCGCCGAAAAGACCCTACGCGATTCGGGCTATACAGTCGATGCCTCACAGGTCCTGATCACCAACGGTGGCAAACACGCCGTGTTCGCAGCCCTGGCGACAATCATCGATCCCGGCGATGAAGTGCTACTCCCGGCGCCGTACTGGGTCACTTACCCCGAGGCGGTGGGTTTGGCCAGCGGCATTCCGATCGTTCTCGCCACCGACGATTCGACCGGTTTCCAAGTTACGGTCGACCAGCTTGAAGCAGCACGCACCGAGAAGACCAAAGCATTGATCTTCGTGTCGCCCTCGAACCCGACGGGTGCGGTCTATCCGCCCGAGGCGGTGGCTGCCATCGGCCGCTGGGCCGCTGAGCACGATGTCTGGGTGATCACGGATGAGATCTACGAGCATTTGATCTACGGATCCACCGGGTTCTCCTCCATCCCTTCACTGGTGCCGGAGATACGTGATCGATGCATCGTGGTCAATGGGGTTGCCAAGACCTATGCAATGACGGGCTGGCGGGTCGGTTGGTTGATCGGACCGCCGGATGTCACCAAGGCTGCGGCCAATTTGCAGTCGCACTCGACCTCCAATGTCGCCAATGTCTCACAAGCAGCGGCGCTGGCAGCAGTAACCGGACCGATGGAACCGGTCGACGCCATGAGAAGCGCCTTCGACCGGCGACGACGCACCATGTACGACATGCTCCGGGCGATAGACGGTGTCGATGTCATTGAGCCGGAGGGCGCCTTCTACGCTTTTCCGTCGTTCAACGCACTGCTCGGATCGCCGATACGTGGCCACCGACCGATGACCTCACTCGAGCTGGCCGGCATGGTGCTGGAAGAAGCCCATGTGGCGGTCGTCCCGGGGGAAGCTTTCGGGGCGCCCGGTTTTGCCCGTCTCTCATATGCGCTCGGTGACTCCGATCTGGAGCATGGCGTTCAGCGCCTGGCGGACTTCCTCTCATCTTGATGCCGGTACACTTCCCGCCACCATGCTGACGGGCTCAACTGCGCGGGCGATGCTCTTGGTCGGCCCAGGTCGGCTCACTCCAACTCGCCTCCCCATGCTCGAGATAGCGACCGGTGGATGGTTGGCGGTCGAATCGACCGGCATCTCCGGAGTCGAGGTCCATGCCTGGAACGGCACGAATCGGCGACTGGATTACCCCCTGATACCGGGCCATGAGATCGTCGGACGTATAGCCGAGGTCGCCGAT
>JBLYYS010000351.1:0-14332 GCA_048550235.1 Acidimicrobiia bacterium
ACCAACCGACTACGACTCCGACCATCCACTCGTTCCGCACGGCATGGCCGTGATCCTCAACGCTCCCGCCGTGTTTCGTTTCACCGCTCCTTCCAATCCGGCCCGCCACCTCGAGGCCGCCCACTTGATCGGGGCCGACGTGAGCGGAGCCGGCCGCGACGATGCGGGAGAGGTGCTCGTTGCCCGGATCATCGAACTGATGCGAGCGACCGGCATGCCTAACGGGCTCCACGCAGTCGGGTACGGAACCGAGGATCTCGACACGCTGGTCGCCGGGACCATTCCCCAGGAGCGACTCACCAAGCTGGCCCCAGTGCCGGTTGTTCGATCCGATCTCCGGACCATGTTCGACCAGTCGATGACCCTTTGGACCTGACAACTCTCGGGCAGTATTCGGGTCATTGATGTAGGCGGGTTCAGGGTGCCCGCTCGGCTACCCATACGGCGGCATCACCGTCCCGATGCCCGCCTACGATCAGGCGCCCGTCGGCTTCTACGGCTGCATACGCAGCGGAGGCATGGCTCTCGAGGTCGTAATGGCCGAAAAGGGCGGCATCATTCGCAACTTTCGTCCAGGTCAACCCGCGATCCGCGGACATCCACACCGCTGCACGCTGGCCCGTATGGGCCTCTGTGCCCACCGCCACAACGGTGTCACCCGCGCCTGCTATTCCGAACAGGTTCTCCATCATGCCCCAGGTCCCGATCCGGGAGAGGCTCCATACGTCGCCGTCTTCCGAGCTCCAGAAGGCAACGTCGAATCCGTAGTCTGCGTCGTGAAGTCCCACGGCGGTGAACCCGTCATCGAAGGCAACAGCGCCAACAAGACGGGTGGAGGCTGTGCCGGCCTCAACGTCGGAGCTTGCCTCCACTCGAGCCGATCTCCACAACCGTCCGTACTGCGACCACCATGCACCCGCCTGCGATTTGTCCGTTCCCAGCAGCAAGAGGTCCTCGCCCACCACCATCACGTCGAAAAGCGCGGTCCCGACCATCTCCTGGAGATCCCAATCGATGCCATCCGACGACGTCCAGATGCCGTCCCCGACGGCAACCAAACCGAGCGGTGTCGAGACAACGCCTGTCATACCGGCCGTCGGTACGTCGGCATGCCACGACTCCCATTCCACATCCCGGAAGAAGACACTCTCCGCCAACTCCAGATCAACTTGGTGGTCCGCCCGGTGCCACGCCACCCCGTCGTCGCTGTACCAGGCTGCGGCGACGCATCCGTCGAGCTCTCTTACGCCGCTCCCGCACTCGACTCCAACGGCCACCGTTCTGATTCCAAGATCAGCAACCCCATTGATAATGAGCCGCCCCTCGGTACCGAACACTCCGGAAGGTGCCCCGAAGGCGCCTTCCGGATCGGGCATCCGCTCCCAGGTGAGACCATCGTCGGATCTCCAGAGGGCAGCTTCACTGCCTGAATAGCCTCCGGCCAGCAACCCATGGCGGGTGTGCTCGATCGTGGAGATCACCTGACTCCCCTCTCCACCCAGGGCTGCAGACTCCAGCTGTCGCCATGACCAGGGACCATCAAGTACTTCGTGCACACCCTGGGTCGTCACCGTAGCGACGACGGGAAGGGGCTCGGGGTTGTCCGCCGTCGGCCCGTCCCCCGCGAGAATCCCGAACAACACGGGTACGCCAACAACTGCAACGGTGAGTGCCGACGCCAGTGCCACCGCCCGCCGCCCATGGGCGCGGCGGACAACCCCAAAGGGCGGTATCGGAGTGGCCCTCAGAGCGCGATCCGTCTCCCGAAGATGGTCCTCGAACTGTCGCTCTAGCTCATCGATCATGAGGTCTCCAATCCCATCCCCTGTGCCAGCGTGGCTCGTGCCCTGTGAAGGTGCACTCGGACGGTCGATTGCGCCAACCCAAGCAACTCAGCTATCTCCTCGGTCGAATACCCCTCCGAGTAGTGCAGCACGACCGACTGGGCTTGCCGGCGCGGCAACGCCCGCACCTCCCTCCAGAACGCGTCGGTTGACTCCGGCAACTCGACGGCGGTCCGCCGACCGCCAGCCCAACGGACCCGCGCCCTTGCCTCTGCATATACGCGCCGCAAACGAGATCTGGCCTTGTTGACCACGACCCGCCGCACCCAGACATCTGGATGGTCGAAGCCGCTCACCCTGTCCCATTCGCGAAAGGCGGCGATGAACGCTTCCTGCGCCACCTCTTCGGCAGTGTGGAAACTCCCCGACATCAGAAGTCCGAGACGAACCATCCGTGGATACCACTGGCCGTAGAACTGGTTGAACGCCGGCTTCGCAGCAACGAGGGCATCATCTTCGGCCGCAGCCTCGAGGGGGATCACACCGCACACTCCATGTCCGACAATCGCACGACGCACCCCAAACGTTTACCGCCGATCATGGCTCTGAAGCTACGCTTCGGCCATACGACACGGGCCCACACCGTCCGGCCGCATCCTCCAAATGGTGACAGGGTTGGGATGCCCTCCACCGCCCCGATTGCGCTGCTTTGTGCTCGACAGGATCCTCGATCGTGATGACGAACTGCTGAGGAACCAAACTCGGCCCATCGCCGCCGGGTAGGATCGCCAACGCTCACCGACAACCGACAGTAAACGAGGAACATGGACCTGGCGCCGATTCTCGCTGCCTTTGCGCTCGGATTCGGCGCCGCCCGAATCGGCCTCCCGCCGCTCGTCGGATACCTCGCTGCCGGGTTCCTGCTCCACGCAGGCGGCTACGAGACCAACACGGCCATCGAGACGATCTCCGATATGGGCGTGCTGCTACTCCTCTTCGGCATCGGACTCAAACTTCGTCTCCGCACTCTCGCTCGACCCGAGGTATGGGCAGTTGCCGGCGTCCACATGGTGGCGATGACGGTACTGACCGGCGTTGCCTTCCTCGCCTTTGCGGGCCTGCTCAGCACGAGCATCGCGTTGCCCGAAGCAGCCCTACTGGGCTTCGCCTTCTCATTCTCGAGCACGGTCTTCGCCGTCAAGGCACTCGAGGAACGTAACGAAACCGCCTCTCTAGGTGGGCGGCTGGCAATCGGGATTCTCATCATCCAGGACATCGTCGCGGTTACGTTCCTGGCCCTGTCGGCCGATCAGGTGCCGTCACCGTGGGCCATTCCGGTGGTGTTTGCGCTGGTCGCGGCGAGACCTTTGTGGGGCTGGTTCTTGAACCACAGCGGCCATGGCGAACTACAGGTGCTGTTCGGGTTGGCACTAGCTATCGGAGTAGGCGCCGGCGCCTTCGACATGGTCGGACTCAAACCCGACCTCGGAGCGCTGCTGGTCGGGATCATCCTGGCCAGCCATCCCAAAGCCTATGAGTTGGCTGACCGCCTTCTGAGCCTGAAGGACATACTGCTGATCGGGTTCTTCCTCTCCATTGGGCTCGGCGGAGCACCTAGCCCAACTGCCCTCATCGCCGTCATGATCGTGCTCCTCCTGTTGCCGGTGAAGTCGCTCCTCTACGTCACTCTCCTGGCGAGATTCCGCCTTCGCTCCCGCACTTCACTGCATGCCTCCCTGACGTTGTCGAACTACTCAGAGTTCGGTCTCATCGTCGCCACCGTCGCCGCCGAGCAAGCAATGCTCGATCAGGAGTGGGTTTCGGCGCTGGCGGTGGCGGTATCCGTGTCGTTTCTGATAGCGGCACCGGCCAACTCCCGCAGATACGACATCTACCGGCAATGGCGTCATACCCTCAGCCGACTGGAGAGACAACCGTCGCATCCAGACGACGCCTTGATCGACCCCGGACCGGCGCGCATCCTGGTGTTTGGGCTGGGAAGAGTGGGCCGAGGCGCATTCGATGAACTCATCCGCTTGCACGGGCCCGTTGTCGTCGGTATCGACCGGGACAGCGCCGTCGTCGCCGACAGCGTCAAGACGGGACGGCCGGCAGTTCGTGGTGATGCGCTCGACCGGGATTTCTGGGAACGCATCAGTCTCCATGAGGACTTGGAACTCATCGTGCTGGCGATGAATGAGCATCACGCCAACGTGGAAGCCGCCTCCCGGATCAGGGCCTACCGTCCGGACATCCACATCGCCGCCAATGCGAGGTACGCCGACCAGGTCGAAGAGCTCATGGCGGTGGGAGTGGATGTTGCACGCAATCTCTACAGCGAAGCAGGACAGGGACTGGCAGATGATGCGTCGATCCAGCTGAGCTCAGATGATTGAAACCTTCGGTTCTCGCGAGCCAACGTCAGGCGTACGTGAATCGTCCGGCCGCATCGTCATAGTCGACGATGCGCGGGACCCGCAACCGACGAGGAACCGGAACACTGAGTTCGACTTGCGCGGCGAACTCGTCCCAGAAGGTCTCCAAGAATCCGCCGACCATCGCTGCTTCACCGGCTCCCAACCCGCACCGGTTGGCATCGGTCACACGTCCCACCCAGGCGGCCAACTCCTCCAGTTGCAGCTCGGTAGCTGTGCCGGACGCAAGGACTTCCAGCCGTTCGGTTATTGCCGCAGTTCCAAGCTTGCAGGGTGGACATTGCCCGCACGAAGATGACGCCAGAAAGCCGGACAGAACGAGGGCGGCGTCAACCATCGAGGCAGTGTCGTCGTAGACAATGATGCTTCCCGATCCGAGGCCGGACCCGGCGGACCGGAACGACTCATAGTCGAGTGGAAGATCGACATACTGAGCAGACAGTGGCGCATTGGAAGCGCCGGATACGACTGCCTTCAGCGACCGTCCGTCGGCTAATCCGTCACCGACGCCGGATATCAGCTCGGCCAGCGGAGTACCTAGGGCCAGTTCAGCGACGGCTTCCCGCCGAACGTCTCCCGATAGCGTGAACAGCATCGTGCCGGGGCTTCTCTCCGTTCCGAAACCTCGAAACCACTTTGACCCCTCGCGCAAGATGTGAGGCACGTTGGCGAGGGTCTCCACGTTGTTCACCACCGCCGGATTGGCCGGAGCGTTCGGACTCGTGAACAGCCCACGGATATACGGTGGATCGATCCGTGGCAGGGGGTCGTTGCCCTCGATCACCTCGAGGAGCGCCTTTTCCTCACCGAAGAGGTAGTCGTCAGGACCGGGAACAACCGTGAGCGGGACTTCACCAAGGAGCCCGGCATCCCGCATTTCGGTTGCGGCCGATTCAAGGCGAGTACGTTCCTTCGCAAATGAGGCCTTCATCCCGATGAAGGCCTGCTCCACCCCCAGAGCCTCGCCAGCGATTGCGATCCCCTCGAGCAGTTGATACGGATTGGCACGCAGCAGTGCCCGATCTTTGAAAGTACCCGGTTCTCCTTCGGCGGCGTTGCAGACGAGATAGGTAGGGTCAATCTGTTGGTCGACCAACCCCTGCCACTTGAATCCAGTCGGGAAGCCGGCGCCTCCCCGGCCACGAAGGCCCGAATCGCGCACGGCACCTATGGTCTCCGCGGGACCGAGCCGTCGAGCCGCTCGGAGACCCTCGCCTCCTCCGTTGCTCAGATAGGTGTCCAGGTCCGGTATTGGGGACGGGGGAAGCAGGAAGCCGGGCGACACGTCCCCGACTCTAGCCAAGGGCCCTCCACCTACCCGAGCGCCGCAGGAGGAGAATCGGTCAAGACCGTCGGGGCGTTTCCGAGAGCGGTTCATGTTCAACCTGTTGTGTCCAGGGACGTACCGCGGAACCAAACGTCCTATCAACGGTCAGTCATGATCGCCTCCAAGCGGGCCGACCGAGATATCCTCTGTGCCTTCAGACTCACCTTGTAGCCACCGATACACACTCAGGATTCGGAGAGGAACGCAGCTTGCTGAGGAGACCGCTGGCGATCGCGATGATGGTGCTACTGGCCGCGTGTGATGGCGCGGCACCGTCCACGGTGATTGTTCCGCCACCTTCGACCACGACAGCGCCCATATCCACAACGTCCACGACGGTGCCTGCCCCCCTCACTCCCCAGGAGGTGTTTGCCGCGGTTTCACCCACCCTGGCATTCGTGGAGACGGACCTGGGCACCGGATCGGGTGTGCTTTTCGATGAATGGCACCTGGTGACAAACGCCCACGTGGTGTGGCCCTTCGACGAGGTGCGGGTCGTCTTTCCGGATGGGACCGAACTCCTCGATGCCGACGTAATCCACATCGACGAGATCGCCGACCTCGCCATCGTGGATGTGAGCCGGGCGGCCCCTCGCCTACCGGAACCAGTCACATTGGGCGATCCAGAGGGTTTGGAGATCGGAAGCGAGCTGTACTTGATCGGCTACCCCGGCGAAGTCGAGGAGTATCCGCAACCGACCTTCACGCGGGGCATTCTGTCGCGAGTGCGAACGCTCGCCGCCCTGGATCTGGAATACCTGCAAACCGACGCCGTTATCGCCGGAGGGCAGAGCGGAGGAGCGCTGGTGGACGAAACCGGCACAGTCATCGGCATCTCGGGCTTGAGCTCAGAAGGCTTCGCGCTCGCAACCTCAGCCAATGACGTGCTGGATCGGTTAACCGACATGCTGAGCGGCATAGATGTCGATGGGATCGTCGACCGGAGCTTGCCGAGCGGGCCTACCGAGGAAGGCTATGACGGTCCGATCGAGCACTTCTTCGCCCAGAAAGCCTGGGTAGTCGATCTTCTGGCCGGGGAGGAGTTGCTGGTGGAAGCAACCAGCGCCGGCGACGTAGCTCTGGCCCTCACCGCCATCGACGGCTACCTCGAGGGAGAGGCCGACACAGATGATTCGGACACCGAGTCGATGGCGGTCGTCGCCCCATTCGACGGGCCCTACTTTCTCACCCTGGATTCGTTTGCGCCGACGCCGGTCGATGCGGTGATGATCGCCAATTTCCCGTTACGGCCACTCATCGATCCAGACGATGAGACCAGAGTCTTCACAGGAGATGTGATCTACGGGTACGCCGACTACCCGGGCGACGTCGACACCTACCTGATCGACCTAGAAGCAGGCGACCGGATATCCGTGTCCGTGAGTGCCGTACTGATGGATCCGCAGATCATCATCGATCTAGAGGGAAACGAGGGTGACTTCCTCGCCTACGACGACAGTTCGGGCGGTGGCCTGTTCGGCACCGACGCCGAAGTGACCTTCCGAGCGGACACCGACGCAACGTATTTCCTCGTGGTGATAGACGAGTTCTACGGTCCCGGCGGATACGTGATGACCATCGAGGGATAGAGGCTGCGTCGCCCTTCGCCTTTAGGCACCGAGCCGGCGACCACCGACCAACCCGTTGCGATCTAGTCGCCTGCGGCGCCGGACAGTCCGCTACCCGCAAAACGTGGACCCAATTGAGGATGGGCCGGACGGCGAACGTCCAGCCCATCCGGTGGCGGCGTCTTCCTAGTAGGCGAGTAGGCCTCGGAAGACCGTCATCGTGCGGTTGCTGTCTTTCTGGAGGGTGCCGTAGGCGCCCCCCATGTCGACGGACCACTCTGTGCCGACAATGCTGCCGATCACAACGGCGTCACGAGCCGTCGAGCTGTATCCGTAGGTGCCGCGATAGCCATCAGACGATGATGACCGTTCGTTATAGGAGTACCGGTACGTGGGTCCCTGACCCGTCCACGTCACGGCAGCTACTACTTCGATTGCGCCCAGATCCGTACAGTTCACCTCATATGAGACGCCATCATCTGTTTCGTTGTACGGCCCCTCTTCGCAGCGGCTTCCAAACAAGATGACTGAGGTGTCGATTCGGGCGCTTCGCAGTTTGGTGTCGAGTTCAAAGCGACCGAGCTCGAGGGGGGCCGATCCGTACCAGGACTCCCAGATATAGATGCCGGTCGAATCGTCGTATGAGGACGAGGAACGGTACACATTCACCTCGGACGACTTGTACGGCGCGCCGCGTACATATTTGGCGCGCCCGTCGAACAACGCCACCGAGGTCCAAGTGGAGGATCCGTCGTTGTACTCCTCGATGCTGGCCTGCGCCATGTTGCCTTTGGAAGTGCCCTTGTATGTGACCGGCTTGCCGGTCGACTTCGGCGGCTCACCGATTGAGATACTCAGAGTCGCCGCTTCCGGTGCCGCATAGAAAGCCCCTGCCTGGATCAGGTAGGTCACACCGGCGTCGGCTGAGAGCAGCAATCCCGACTCAACTCCAAGTGAGGTGTCGTCGACACATTTCACCAGACTGAGTTCGTTGATAGCTGTGCCCTGCCAGACAGCCAGCACTGTGTCGAAACCGGATCCGGCGGTGTCAATCAGCAATGTCGATGCCTGGTCGAGCGTCAGTGTGTACCACACGGTGTTGGCGATTGGCGCACAGACCTCGATGGGTTCTCCAGGCTCGGTTGTAGCGTCGAAGATCTCTACTGAGTCTGCGAATGGCACACTTCCAACCAAACTGGCCCCGGCGAAATTGTCGTTCGATGGTTGAGCCATTGCAGGCAAAGCCGGCAACAGCGAAATGAGCATGACGAGAACGGAGATTGGCGCGAAGCGCTTGAGCATCTCCCATCCCTTTCTCCGGCCGAGAGACCGGAAGCTTCCCCATTCGGGATCGCACGACTTGTGCGATCCCGCAATCATAGGAACCGATCTGGGGTCTGTCAATAGCTATTGCAGCTATGGCTATTGACAGGACACCTAACTCGAGTTTCTCCGCCAGACCTCTTGGCGGTCACCGATGAATTCTTGCGGTCCCGGCAGATATCTGATGACTATCGAGGGGCAGACGACGCCTCCCCTCATTGCATCGCGCAGGTCAGTATGAATATGCGGCGTCTGTGAGTCTCAACTGGATGTACTCGAAGGGGCCGTCTTCCAAGTGCCAAACGGCACTGCCTGCAGACGGGAGTTCGTATCCGCCGAAACGGTGATAGGCCGTCAGTGGGGTGGACCAAGCTGCCATCTGGAATCCGTCTCCGGTGTCCTGAAAGCGGTCCGCCACGAAGTCGACAAGGCGGCCGTCTTGATCGAAACGGAACTCGGCCTTGACCTCCCGACCTCCGGCCGTTACGGACCCTATCGCCGACTGCCGGTCGAGTGGTTCCCAGGAAACCACATCGGTCGCCCACACCGCCGGGAACCACATCGTCTCGTTCAACCAGCGCATCAGACTGCCCTGATCCATCTCCGGCCCGGTTGCATCGACAACTACGAATAGTCCCAGAACCCTGACGTGCATGGCTCCCCGGCCGTCGCGGAGCGAATCGGTTGCTCGACCGACGGGCACACCGGCCACCTTCATGGTGGCCTTCCATTCGAAGCCGGGATCAGCGAGGCTGTATTCCTCGCGGGCGGCAAAGTTCATCCACGGGCCGCCGGGTTTTGACCGAATCCTTCCCTTCTGCCGGATCCTCACTGAAGTCGGAATTTCATTGCCAACGACGCCCGCCCGATGCAGGCTGCGCTGGACGGGTTCGGGTAGGCGGGCAAGCTGTTCTTTGGTGAGTGTCGCCATCGCTGGTTCGGTGTGGACAATCCCTCCTTTGCGCATCCTAGGGACGCCTAAGTCGACCCACGGGTCGTGGCGATGGTGCGGCGAGGCGGCCTGCCTAGCCCGCCGCCACCCCGCCGCCTTCAGCGGCCTTCACTCCCCTGTAGGCATCGATTGCGAAGGCCGTATTCATCACGAGAACTGAGATGAACATCAGCCAATACAGGTTGGGTTCGCTGGAGCGGATACCGAACTCGACGATCGTCAGGCCAATGGCACCCGCGAGCCACAGGAACCCGAGTGGGTTGCGCTGTCCCGACACGAGGTATCCAAGGCCGGGAAGGAAGAAGTTGAGTACTGCAGCGAGCATGAGCTGATCCTCTCGTCGTGTGTAGTGGCACCACGCTAGGGTGTGACGATGGACAAATGGCATAGATGACGTCCACAGTTCTTTCGCAAACGTCCGAGTCGATCGGAAGGATTCTCGCCAGCGTCAAGCTGACCGGCGCGGTGCTCTCGGTGGCACACCTAGAGGCCCCATTCACGGTGGCAAGCGCTGTGGTTCCGACCGGAGTGTTCCACGCGGTGATGTCCGGTGAAGCATGGGCCTCACTCGCCGATGCAGGAGAGGCCGTTCATCTTGGGGCCGGACAGGTAGCCGTGTTTCCGGCCGGAGCCGAGCACCTCATCACCAGTGCTCCCGAGCCGGAATCACCTCCGGTCCCTGTGTCTGCCTCCGGGCACGGACCCATCGCCACCATGAACGTGATGAACGGCGGGGCGATAACGGAGATCCTTTGCGGCACGATCACTTTTGCCGATTCGCCGGTGCTTGCAGTCGCCGATGTCCTACCGCAGATGGTGGTAACGGGGACCGAGGCTTCGAACGGCTGGGTGCGATCAACCGTGGAACTCATTTCTGAGGAGCTGATCGGGGACGTTCCCGCGTCAAAGGTCGTGGCGGAACGACTCGCCGACGTGTTGGTTGTGCGGGCTTTGCGCGAAATGGTCCAGAGCGGCATTGGTGACGGCTGGATGGCCGGAGTGCGAGATGCGCAGCTCGCTCCAGCCCTCGCCGCTATTCACAGCCACCCGGAGAGACCGTGGACCGCCACCTCGCTGGCACGCTTGTCGTCCATGTCACGTTCCTCGTTCTACGAGCGGTTCCGGCGGGTAATGGGCATTCCTCCGGCGGAATACCTGGCAACCTGGCGGGTGCACGTTGCCTGTGGTTTGCTGGAAACCACCGATCAATCCATCGGGTCGATTGGCCGAACCGTCGGCTTCACGACCGAGGCCGGATTCAGCACGGCATTCAAGCGGATGGTCGGAGTTCCTCCGAGTGCCCATCGGCGTGCCCTGACTCACCGCTAGCTGAGCGCCGACTGGTATCAGCTTGCGGCCTCGGCCGCGGCTGCGATTTCCGCCAAGTCCTTGACGATCGCCTTGCGGGTTGCGTTGTCGAATAGGCGTCCGACCGTTACCGCGAAGGCCTTGGCAAGAAGACCGGTTGGCTCGGCGCCGAAGACCATGGTGATCCGACTTCCGCCCCCGATCGGTTCGACTCGATGCGTCGACCGGTACTTGGCCCCGTGGGATTCGGCTGTGGTCGTGTACGACCGGCCGGGATCGATCTCGGTGACGGTCATGTCTTCGGTAGCGGTTCTGCCAAACATCGTGCGGGTTTCTCGCCAACTCGTTCCGATATCGAAACCGTCTGAGTCATCGAGTCGTTCGACCTTCTGAATGGCAGAGATATTCGCAGTGGCATTGTCGAGGTCGGTCAGCACCGTCCAAACACTCTCTGGTGTGGCCGTTGAGTCGTGAGTAGCGACAAGCTCTCTCATAGGTCCCCTCCTTCAAGCATCGATCGTAGCAAGGCGCCCATTCTGAGCAGCCCACATGCGTGAGAGGATGACCAAGTCCGCACCGACCGCGGTGGAGTTGCTAGTTGACGCCGGCCGGCTCAGTGACGTTGAGGGTAAGGCACTTGGCCGACCCTCCGGCTTTGAGGAACTCACTCAGATCTAGCTCGTGGACATTGAACCCGGCGAGCATGAGACGTGCCTTGAGCGGGTCCGAGGCCTGGTGCAGAAAAACCTGATCATCGATGTTGACCGCGTTGCAGGCGAATGTTCCTGCGTCATGAGTGTCTACGACGATGCGCTTGTGAGGTGGCACGCGGCTCTCGATGGCGATGCGTGACTCGTAATCGAAAGCCGGCGGGTGATACAGCAGGAAGCCGTCGGTCAGAGGACAGAAGCACGTGTCGATGTGATAGAAGCGTTCATCGGTCAGCCGTATCGACACCACCTCGAGATCGAAGAACTCGCTGATCTCCTGATGAGCCTCGATCTCAGTGCGGAACCCATGTCCGGCCCAGACCCACGAACCTCCCCGATCTATGAGGCAATCGCCTGCACCCTCAAAACCGATCTTTTCATCGAGGTCCAACAACTGGAAACCATTCTGGCGAAACCAACGCTTGAAGTGGACCTCTTCCGGGCGACGTTCGTTGGGTAGGAAATGACTGGCGATGGCTTTCTCTCCGTAGACGGCCCCGGCGTTGGCCGTGAACACCATGTCGGGTAGGCCGGCTTCAGGAGTAATCAACGCAATTTCGGCGTGCTCAGCCAAGGCGTCGCGGAAGGCGGTCCACTGCCGCTTGGCGAGATCTAGATCCAGCGAACCCTCCTGGCCGGCCATCCACGGATTGATCACGTAGTCCACCGTGAAATGATCCGGCGGACACATGAGAATCCTGTGTTTCTTGTGGGTCATCTTCACCATCTTCCTCCGGGCATCGCTGGCAGGTCGAGAAACATGAGCGACCGAACCAGCGGTGCTTGTAACGCTACGCCAGAGCGGACTCGATTTGCTCGAGCGCCCAATCGATCTGGTCCTTCGTGATGACGAGCGGTGGCGAGATCCGGATCGTGGACCCGTGGGTGTCCTTAGCGAGAACGCCAAGCTCCTTGAGGGCCAGCACGATCTGGCGGGCGTCACCGGCTTCACGATGGAGTTCGACCGCAAGCATGAGACCCCTTCCGCGCACCGCCTTGATCTTGTCGGACGCGAGCGTTTCCAACTGCTGAAGGAAATAGGCGCCGAGTCGCTCCGAGTTCGAAATCATGTCCTCTTCGACCAGGACTCGAAGGGCCATACGGGCGACGGCGGCCCCCAGGGGGTTACCTCCAAAGGTGCTGCCGTGTTCGCCGGGTTTGAGAACGCCGAGCACATCGGCATTGGAGAGAACGGCCGAGACGGGATAGAAGCCTCCGGAAAGTGCTTTCCCGACGAGTGTGACGTCGGCTTCGATTCCTTCATGCTCCTCGGCCAGCAGACGTCCCGTTCGGCCGAGACCCGTCTGGATCTCATCGAGGATCAGCGTGATTTCACGCTCAGTGCAGAGATCCCGGACGCGACGGAAGTAGCCGGGGGGCGGGATGATGACTCCTGCCTCACCCTGGATCGGCTCGACCAGAAACGCCACAGTCTTCGGGGTAATGGCTGCTTCCAGGGCCTCGAAATCTCCGAACGGCACCACCTTGAACCCGGGAGTGAACGGCCCGAAACCGGCCCGGGCCATCGGATCGGTACTGAAGCTGACTATCGAGATCGTGCGCCCGTGGAAGTTGTCGGCGCAGACGATGATCTCGGCCTCGTCTTCAGGGATTCCCCGTTGTTCGTATCCCCACTTCCGGGCGGCCTTGATCGCCGACTCCACCGCTTCGGCCCCACTGTTCATGGGAAGGATCTTGTGGGATCCGGTTAGCTCAGCCAGTTCTTCGTAGAGGAGGGGAAGCTGGTCGTTTCTGAATGCCCGCGAGGTCAATGTCAGGTTCTGTGCTTGATCGAGCATTGCCTGCATGATCCGTGGATGGCAGTGGCCCTGGTTCACGGCCGAGTAGGCGGACAGGCAGTCGAGGTACCTGTTGTCGTCCACATCCCACAGCCAAACACCTTCGCCCTTGGTCAAGACGACGTCGAGCGGCTGATAGTTGTGCGCCCCCAGGCGCTGCTCACTGGCAATGAAGGCTGTTGAAGATGACATTCAGCTCCAGACTCTCAAAAGGGGATTATCTGTGTTGATTCGAGTTCCCACACACGTTCGGATTGCCCAAGTCCAATCATCGGACCGCTCTTTCGTCGCGTCGACCATTGAGCAGTTTTTCGATTGGCGTGTAGTCGATGTCGAAACCGTAGTAGCGGGGGCCGGTGGCGCGGTCGAGCGTATCCGGGGAGCGGAAGACGTCTAGACCACGGACACCCACGATTGAAACGGCGTCTCCTTCAGTGATGTCGGTGTTTGTGTATCCGATGGCGCTGTCCGGATCGACGATCGAAATCAGATCGGGACTGCATACCCACGGCCGGCCGTCGAGCCAGGTGACGTGGTTCTCATTCTTGAACCAGACCCGCAACCGGCGAGATGCGTCCAGCCCTGTCCCCTCAATGTCCAGGGTGCCGAACATGTAGCCGTCACGATCTTCCCACTCCTTTCGCACAACGATGCCGTCGAAGAGGCGCCAACCCCCAGTGAACTCGACCACGGCCGCCACCGGATCGTCACCCAGCTCGCGCGCCCGTCGTGCGGCCCGACCGATCGCCAGACACTTGGAGAGGGTGCCGCGGACCACGATGTCCTTCATCTCTGCACCGGGAAGCGGGGTTGCCGCCATCGCCGTTCCCATGATGCCCGCAATCGACAGCATCTTCCCTACCCGCTCCAGCATGTACGGGTTGGCCACAGAGGTGACGATGGCCGTGTTGCCCCAGGGATCAACCGACGAGAACGGCGCTCCCGGCTTGTTGTTGATGAATGGTGTGGTCTGCATCTCGTCGGGAACTGCTCGGCCCGCGTAATCACCGTCGACAATGTCGATTCCCAGCCGAGCGGCGACAACCAACGGAGCCGGACTGTTGGAGGCACCGAGTTCCGCCGGCACCAAACAGCCCACCGACTCCCCAAGATGGTCCTGAATGAC
>JBLYYS010000352.1:0-2763 GCA_048550235.1 Acidimicrobiia bacterium
CCATGTTCGGAGTGAAGCCGGAGAGGTCGGTGACAGGAGCGGCCGAAGGGAACGTCGAGTACTCATCAACCGCGATCACTTGATCTCCTGCCCCGACGGCAAAGAGCATCTCCGTGGCGGTCGGCGAGAGCGAAATGATCGCCTCGGGCCGCTGCTCAATGACCACCTCGCCGGCACCGGTGAGTACCGAGGCTGGGAAGTCGGTTGCGACTGGTTCCGGAAGTGTCGACGCGGGAGTGGTTGTATCCACCGGTTCCACAACGGTCGACTGCGTAGATTCGACGACACTGGACTCCGTCGTGACCGAGCCCCCGCACGCGGCCAGTATCAGACTCAACCCGATCAGAGCGGCAATACGCTTCACTATCAAAACATCCTCCAGACCTGGAGGATGAAGGGGTGTTTGTGACCTGAGACCAGGTCACGAACGCTGCCTTCACCCGAGACTTGTTCGTGGCCGTCGAGTCAGGCGTCCTGGCTCATCCCCGAAGGGCTTCACAGTTGCGGGACAGCATCGGATTCACACCGTATTTCGCTGCCTCGACGGCATCCGGCTTCTTGTGCCGAACATGGTGAGCCTAGCCGAGATCGACTGCGCGCCGAAGACCGCAGACTGGCCCCGGTTCGAAGCTGATTCACCGTTGCGAGGTCGCGAAAGACTTCCTCCCTTGCCGACTGTGGCGATTGCTAGATTCGGAAGGCGGAGGTGAAGAGGGGACTTCAATGCCTTCTGCGGCATCCCGGCCGCGGGCGACCGGGATTCGACGGCGAAATCGGCGCACCTTTCTGGCGCTTCTTGCGGGACCGCCACCCGGTCGACATCGCTCCAGAATTCCGGTCTGGCACCGACTCATACCGGCGGTGATCGTATTCACCGCCGTCGGGCCGGCCGTCGCTTCGATGGTGCCGGAGGATCGGGCGCTCCCCTCGGCTCCGCTCGAAACGGACGATTACCCGGTGTCGACGAGTGTCGTATCGACCGGCGCGGACTCTGACTCCATTGCTCCCTCAACGCTGGGTTCTTCAACTCCCGTCGAGTTTGCGGAAGACCCAGGACCGGACCGTTTCTTGCTTGCGACCTCGGACCGAGGCACGCCAAGCGCCTCCGACTCAGGACACCAACAACAGCAACCGACTCAGATCGTCACGACTGATTCGTCGACCGACACACCCTTGGTGTCGCCCAGCAGAAGGGTCATTGTCCGCGCGCCCCCGACGACTACTACGACCACTACTCCCCCGCCGGATCGATCGGATTTCTGGAGATCGATCATCGAAAAGATCGGGGTTGATTCGCCCACGACGACTACCACCGTCCCGTTGAGCACCACCACCTCGACGACCTCGGTGACTTCCAGCACCACCACGACAACGTCGTCTGCGGCGGGAACGACGACCACGACTAGTACATCTCTAGCTACCTCAGCAACCAGCTCGACCGTCACGACTACCACTTCGCCTCCGGCCACGACTGCCGAGGTGCGGCTGGAACTAACGACCGATCCACCCTCGGTTTCTCAAGTCTTCGACCTGGCCGCCAGCTTTGCCCCCACCTTCTACCTCCTCGACGGGCAGATCTTCAGTAGCGGTCCGGTCGAACCCGGGCCGCATTGGGTTTCGGTCGTGGTTCCTCCGGGCTGGGATGAGAGCGCATCGTGCATCCAGGCGGACGGAGGTTTGCTCGACCCGATGGCATTCATCGTCGAAGCAGGCGACCTTGTCTCGTGTGCCTTTCATCTCGTGCAACGTGCGGAAGTCTCGATTATCACGACCGAAGCCGGAGAGGTGCCTCACTCGGGGTTCTCGTTCGAGATTCGATCAGGGGCAACAGAAGAATTCCCGGGCGTCGCGATTGCAGCCGGCTCAACGGACGACGCCGGTTCCGTTCTCCTTTCCTGCACAGACGAGGTTGATGGCGAGGGCTGCCTCGACGTCGTCTCCGATGGCCTTTCCGGACCCAGATTCGCCCCGGGTCCGTATCAAGTGTGCGAGACCGGCATCCTTCCCGGCTGGGACAACGATCTCGACGGCTTCACACCCGGTGAGGACGACGGCAGCACTGAGTGCATCGACGCCACGCTCGCAGCCGGCACCACTCTCAAGCTCACAGTCGACAACACCCCACCGCCCGGAGGACTCGCACACCAGAGCACATTCTGGATCAACTGGAGTTCATGCCGGCTCGAAGACGATCGGCTACCAGTCCTCGATGAGACGCTCGCCATGTTCCAGGGCGGCGGAACGACGATCGGTGCTGTATCGGTTGAATCCTGCGAGACGGCGGTCACTCTGCTCGAGGCCAATGCTTCCGATGGGACTCCGCGATCAAGCGATCCCGCCTATCTACTCGCAGCCGAACTCCTGGCCGCGACACTGAACCAGCAGGCCGGTGCCTTCACCTGTGATGAGTCGGCGGCCGTGATGCTTGATGGCGGAACCCTCCTGGCCGATCTCGACTTCGACGGTGCCGGCTGGTTCCTAGACGCGGAGGCGCCCGAGACCGCAGCTCTACGCGAATTGGCAGGCGCCTACCAACAGACCCTTCTTCTCTTCAACACAAATCAACTCTGTGACCGAAGCGAATCCGATCCCGTACCCGAATTGCTGGTGCCGATCCTGATCTGGCCTGCTCTATGGCTGGGAGGACGTCTGCGCCGGCGCACTCGGGACGATCAAACCAACGGGAGGTGACCTACCAACCGGAAACGGAAGACGGACAAAGAACGCCGGCGTGACCTTTGAGCCAAGCCGGCATAGGGGGAA
>JBLYYS010000353.1:0-8461 GCA_048550235.1 Acidimicrobiia bacterium
CAGCGGCGACACGGTTCTCTCTTCCTACGTAGTCTCGGCCGATCCTGATAGAGCCGATCCGGAAAGCGGCCGGATTCTGTTCGAGGCCGATCAGCCTGCCTCGAACCACAACGGCGGGATGCTTGCTTTCGGACCGGATGGATACCTCTACCTGGCGCTTGGTGATGGCGGCAGGGCGAACGACGCCTTCGGGCATGGGCAACGTAGCGAAACCGTTTACGGAGCACTGCTGCGGTTCGCCACCGACCCGTTTGGTCCTGCTCCGGGCAATCCATTCGACGAGGTCTGGGCCTACGGGCTTCGCAACCCATGGCGGTTTTCATTCGACGGCGATCTGATTTACATCGGAGATGTGGGTCAAGGCTCGTTCGAGGAGATCAATGTGGCCTCCGCCGGCGAGCCCGGTCTCAACTACGGATGGCCGATCAGCGAGGGCCTACATTGCTTCGCTCCTTCGTCGGGCTGTGATGTTGAGGGAATCACACTGCCGGTGATCGAGGTCGCCCACGGTGACGGCGGGACCTGTTCCATCACCGGCGGTTATGTGTATCGCGGAAGTGAGATCCCCGAACTGGAGGGTCACTACTTCTACTCCGACTACTGCGGTGGCTGGCTCCGTAGCTTCCTTTGGGACGGCACTGCCGTGACCGGTGAATCCGACTGGACGGATGATGTCGGATCGATCGGGAGGATCACATCATTCGGCACAGACGCCTCCGGCGAGATCTATGTGACCACCGGCGACACCGTCTACCAGATCACCCCGGTTCGCTAGCAGCGAGGATTTCTGGGCAGCATCACACCGCGTCTGCGTTGCCGAATACTGCTGTGACAGCGAGGTAGGGTCCGGGTTATGTCGACGACTACTCCTTATGGTGCCTGGAAGTCCCCAATCTCGCCCACGATGCTGGCCGGCAGCCAGATATCCTTTTGGGGTTTGACCTCGGATGGGCCCGACGTCTATTGGGGGGAATTCCGCCCCGGTGAGGGCGGCCGGATCGCCGTGATGCGATGGAGAGACGGCGAGGTCTCAGAGATTGCCCCAGGGTTCAGCGCCAGGACACTCGCGCACGAGTACGGCGGATCGTCGGTAGCCGCGAACGACGGCAGAATCGTGGCCACGTCGATGGAGGACCAGCGGATCTATCGCCTCGATGGGGCCGAACCGTATCCGATCACTCCAGAACCGCCTGAGCCACATGCTTGGCGCTATGCCGACTCGGTCATCATTGATGGCCTGCTCGTCACAGTCCGCGAAGATCACACCGCACCGGACGAGGCTCGAAGCGAGCTCGTCACGGTCGACCTCGACGGAGAGAGCGAACCGACGGTCATCGTTGGGGGCGCAGACTTCTACTCGTCACCGCGTGTGAACCCAGAGGGAACACGTTTGGCCTGGCTCTCCTGGAATCACCCAAACATGCCGTGGGATCACACGGAGCTGTGGGTTGCCGACCTCGTCGCATCGGATCTGCAGAACGCTCGGCAAATACCGACCAACGGCGAGTCATTCTTCCAGCCAGAGTGGTCGCCGGACGGCCAGTTGCACGTCGTCTCCGACCGCAGTGGCTGGTGGAACATCTACCGGGTGGAAGAGAACGACCTGATACCCATTCATGCGGCCGCGCGCGAATTCGGCGAACCCGCCTGGTTATTCGGGTATCAGACCTACGGATTCCTTCCTGATGGCCGGATCGCCGCCAAAGTGGCCGATGATGGACTGTGGTCGTTGGCGCTCCTCGCCGGCAATGGTGTTGCCGAATCGATCGACATTGGGGAAAGGCGCGCCTCGAGCCCGTATCTGATCGTTGCGGACCGAACCATCTGGACCGTGATGGGAGGACCTGCCCAACCGATGTCGCTGCTGGCGGTGGATCCGGTGGGCTCGTTCGAGGTGGTTGCTACGGCCTCATCGGTCGATCTGGCTCCCAGTTCCATCAGCAGGCCCACACCGATGACATTCCCGACCAGCGACGACGCGGTATCCCACGGGTTCTACTACCCGCCGACGAACGTCGACCACGTAGCCCCGCCGACCGAGCTTCCGCCGCTGATTGTGTTCTCTCACGGCGGACCGACCGCGCAGACACAGGCCGCATTCAACCTCCAGGTTCAGTTCTGGACCACGCGGGGTTTCGCCGTGATGGATGTCAATTACCGAGGCTCGACCGGCTTTGGTCGGGCCTATCGGAATGCGCTGCGGGGTCGATGGGGTGATGCGGACGTCGTAGATTGCGTGAACGCAGCCAGGTATCTCGTTGCCGAGGGCCTCGCCGACCCGGAACGACTGGCCATTCGGGGTGGGAGCGCCGGTGGATATGTAACTCTCTGCGCACTCACCTTCCACGATGTCTTCACGGCCGGCGCTTCCTATTGCGGGGTGGCCGACATATCTGCCCTGATGGAAACGACCCACAAGTTCGAATCGCGCTATGACGAGTCGTTGATTGGACCAATGCCTCAAGCCCGACAGCTTGCACACGACCGATCGCCGATCAACTTCGCCGATCAGGTGTCGTGTCCGGTTCTGCTCGTGCAGGGAGCCGAGGATCCGGTCGTGACCCCGGACCAGGCAGAGGTCTTCGTCGATGCAATGAGGGCCGGTGGACTGCCGTATGCGTACATGCTGGTTGAGGGGGAAGACCACTTCCTTTCGAAGAGCGAGACGATCATTGCCAGCCGCCAGGCAGAATTGTCTTTCTATGGCCAACTCTTCGGCTTCGAACCTGCCGGCGAGATAAAGCCGATCAAGATCGAAAACCTGTAGCCGTCAGAGGACTTCGGAACGTTTGCTTTTCCAGGCGAGGTCTACGTCGGCTCCTGCCGGCGGCCAATACTGATCGCGGCGGTAGGCGAAGTACTCGAACGGGTTGTCGTAATAGGCCACCGTCAGCACCGACTTGGCTAGGGGCCTCTTGGTCACTGCGGCCAGAACCAATCCGATCAAGGCTCCGAAGACGAACCAAGCCGTGTACAGGGCGGGGAATAGTGGTCCGAACCACCGATGCTGCCATACATGCAACATCTCGTGCCGATCTATCAGCAACCGGCGACGCGGACCGCCCGCTCCGTCCAAACCAGACAAGCCGTCGGCGTTGGTGATGACGTTGCCAATCGCGGTGGCGAATCCTGCCTTCCATCTGTATCCGCCGGCGTAGACATGTCGCCCCTGGCGCCGGCTGAGTTCGGATCGATAGATGCCGGTCGGCAGCAATCTCTGCAGCCCGTGGAAGAACAATGAACCTGCGGTGCCGACCAGACCCCAAGTTGAATCCAGAATGAATCCCGCCCACCCGGCAACACCTTTCCAGTCGTAGATCTGCTGCTGGCCCGCAATCAAACCGTTGAGGCCCCCGATCGACGCACCGATCCACGTGAGGTCGAGTGGGAGTCCAGTAATCCATCCCAGTGCCGCGCCCGCAACAGCGACGGCGGCGGCTTCGATCCAATGCATCAGAGCAACCCTTTGTGACTCAATGAGAGCACATCCATCAACCCCGCGATCGAAACATGGAGCGCCGCGCCCCACCACACCGAGCGGGTCTTGAGGCTCATAGTTCCCAGGATCGTTCCGCCGAAGATGGCTCCGATTGCCTCCAACAACGGCTTGCGGAAGTGAATCATCGTATAGGGCACCACCATGATGATCACCGCCATGTAGCCGAACCGAGACTTCAGGCCGTGCACCATGAAGCCGCGGAAGAAGAATTCGAGCGCAACGAATTGCAGGCCGTAGAGGACCCACCAAACGGTGAGAAAGGGCCAGTACGCCTCTCCGGCTCCAAGGTCGTAGAACGGATACTTCGCCTGGAACCCGTCGGTATACGAAACCACCACTATGAACGGAATGCTGACGGCCAGCAGTCCGAGATAGAACCGGGCGTACCTGGCCGAGAACTTGGCCCCGTAATCCCTTGGCCGACCTCTGAGACCGAAGCGAATAGCCGCCAGCGGCAGAATGGTGTAGGCACCGATTTGGATAGCAGCCCACCAGGCAAGCCGATTGAACTGGGAGTTGGGCGATGTGGTGAAAGGAGCATCGGGTGCATCGGCTCCCAGCAGTCCGCCGACTCCCGACGCCCACTGCCAATCGGTGATGAAGTTGGTCGTTAGTAACACTGCCACCGAGGTGAGCAAGACGATCGTGGCCTGTCGGTCGGCCGACTCTGAACTGGTGGCGGCTCGGTATTCGGCGGAGTGCGCGTCGGTTTCCTCCCTCGTGGAGAGGAAGTACTTAGTCCACAACCGGCGGAGCCGTGGGGGAGTAGTTACCTGCATCGGCAGCGGAGAGTAGCGAACGACCACACCCGAGGACATGCGGCAATTCCGAATCCGTCCCAGGTACGTTGTACTTTGCAGGTGACAAGGAAGGGAACTCGTGAGCGAAACCGAAGCCGTCGGCAGGGTCATCGGAACCGACGATGCCACCCCACTCGAGTTCTGGGTGAGCGTTGCTGACGGCCAATATCTCCAGCTTGACGATGTGGTCGCTCTGGAACGCCGTCTGCCGAATGACGAGGAAGTGAAGATCTATGGCATGGTCGGTCAGGTGCGGGCGCGCCACGAGGGGGCCCGCTTCGATTCCGACGTTCACCTCATTGCGGACGGGGTTCTCCCTGCCGAGGTGTCGGAGGCGGCCCAGGTCACTGCCACCCGCTTCGAGCCTGAAGTCTTTGTTCCACCACGGCCCGGCCAGCTGGTGCGCCGCGCACACGGCGCCGAACGTGATCAGGCACTCTTCTTCGACAAGATGACAGAGCGGCTTCCGATCGGATTGTCCCGGAGCAACGAACCGCTCTTCGCCAACCTCGAGTTCTTCGACGGCCGCCGGGGTGCGCACGTCAACATCTCCGGCATTTCGGGCGTTGCCACCAAGACCACATTCGCCACGTTCTTGCTGCACTCCCTGTTTGAGTCGGGCGTGCTGGGGGCCCGGGCGGTGAATACAAAGGCGCTCATCTTCAACGTCAAGGGCGAGGACCTGCTGTTTCTCGATCGGCCCAACGCGGCCATGGGGGACGATCAAGTCGCTCGCTACCGGGCCCTTGGACTTCCTGCCGCACCGTTTCGGTCGGTCGGCATCTTCGCCCCCCCACGGCGCGGTGTCGCAAGTGGAGCGCCCGACGTCAACGCCCGTACCGACGGGGTCACCTCTTTCTACTGGAGCCTGGCCGAGTTTTGTCAGAACGACCTGCTGCCCTTCCTGTTCGCTGACGCTGAGGATGACCGCTCTCAGTACACCATGGTCGTCTACAACGTGATGGCCCAGTTGCGTAAGGCCTCGCCACTCGAAGACGGCTCGGTTGTGATCGAGGGCTCCACACTTCGCTCGTTCCGCGATCTGGTCGATTTCCTGACCCTTCGAGTCCAGAATGAAGAAGACCGGTACCTGTGGGCAGGTCCGGCGATCGGTATCGGCACGATAAATGCCTTCGTGCGACGGTTACAGGGAGCTGTGCGTCATGTGGAGCACCTCATCCGGGCCGATCTCCCCAACCCGGAACGCCACCGGGTCGAACTCGATCATCAAGTCACGGTTGTCGATTTGCATAACCTGCACGACCGAGCCAAACGGTTCGTCGTCGGTGTGACCGTCCGGCGCGCCTTCGACGAGAAGGAGAGGGCCGGCCAGTCAGACGAATTGCTCACGATCGTGCTCGACGAGCTCAACAAATACGCGCCACGGGAGGGGTCGAGTCCGATCAAGGAGATCCTGCTCGATGTCGCCGAGCGGGGACGTTCGCTGGGAGTGATCCTCATCGGAGCTCAGCAGACCGCCTCCGAGGTCGAGCGTCGCATCATCGCCAACTCGTCCATCCGGGTCGTCGGTCGTCTCGATTCGGCGGAGGCGTCCCGGGACGAATACGGGTTCCTCCCGGCCGTACAGCGGCAGCGAGCCACAATCCTCAAGCCCGGCACGATGCTGGTGACTCAACCGGAGATTCCGGTCCCGCTGGTACTCGAGTTCCCCTTTCCGGCCTGGGCGACGCGAGCCAGTGAAGTCGGAGCGGTTGTCTCCGCTGATCAGCCCGACGATCCCTTCGAAGACCTCTGAGAGGATGGCAAGTTGAGATGGTGAGGCGGATCGGTGATGACGAGCGACGGGCCCGTGTGGTGGCCCGGCATCATCACAACCGCACCGCCGGATCTGTCGAAGATGCTTCCGAGAGCCTGGTCGGATTCCACTCCAGCGATCCGGTCAGCGTGTTTCTGTCGGCTTGGGCCAGAGTTGAAGGCTTTGCCGTGGCAGATTTGGACGAGGCGCTGTACGAACGGCGCACCCTCTTGCGGATGCTCGGCATGCGCCGGACCCTGTTTGTGCAGACTCGCCGGGTAGCGGCGGTGATGGACACTGCCTGTACCCGGGATTTGATGGCGGCGCAGCGAAGACGCCTCGCGGGCATGATCGAAGACCAGGGCCTGGCCCGTGACGGTGAGGTCTGGTTGTCCAGAGTTGAAGCAGCGACAGTGCAGGCACTGGTTGCAGCCGGAGAGGCGACGGCATCGGAGCTACGCCTGGTTGTACCGGATCTCCAGAGGAAACTCATGTTTGGGGAAGGCAAGAAGTGGGGAGGTGAGGTCGGCATCTCGACACGGGTGCTGTTCCTGCTGGCAACTTCGGGCCGGATCGTGCGAGGTCGGCCGCTCGGGACGTGGCGGTCGAGCCAGTACCGATGGGCGCCGATAGAGGTTTGGCTTGATGACGGCCTGACCGAGATCGGCAAGGAGTCGGCCGAGGTCGAACTCCTCGAGCGCTGGCTGCGGTCGTATGGTCCCGGCACTCTGACCGATCTGCGGTGGTGGACCGGGTGGACGGTCACACGTACGAGAGAAGTGCTGACGCGACTCGACGTCGAAGCGGTCGAACTCGATGACGGTACGGGGTTCGTACTGGCCCACGACCTCGACAGTCCCGACCGCCAGGGGGCCGTGGCGCTTCTGCCCGGCCTCGACCCTTCAGTGATGGGCTGGAAGGAACGCGGTTGGTTCCTCGGCGAACACGGCCCGGCACTATTCGACCGCAACGGTAACGCCGGGCCGACAGTCTGGGTGAACGGGAGAATCGTGGGCGGTTGGGCTCAGAGCCAATCTGGTCGAATCGTGACCAGGCTGCTCGAGGACGTCGGTGTCGAGACGGCCGAGGCGGTCGAAGCTGAGGCCGACCGTCTGGAGGGGTGGTTGGATGGATTCCTGTTCAAACCCAGATTCCGTGGTCCGCTCGAGAAAGAACTGGCCGAATCCGACTGACTTTGGCCTAACCTGCCCGGATGCGCATCCTCACCGTGTGTTTGGGAAACATCTGTCGTTCCCCGGCGGCCGAAGCGGCTATTAGGACGGCAGCGGCTGAGGCGGGAGTCGATGTCGAAGTCGACTCGGCCGGCACCGGTCGCTACCACATAGGCGACGGACCCAACCCTCGATCGATCGAGGCTGGGGCTGCCGTTGGTCTCGACGTGGTGGGAAGGGCCCGACAGGTGACATTGGAGGACTTCGAGGAATTCGACCTGATCGTGACCATGGATCACGCCAACTACCGAGACATGCAACGACTGGCGCCCGACGAGGCTGCACTAGCCAAGGTGAGGTTGTTCCGCGACTTTGATCCCGACTCAACGGGTCTCGAGGTGCCCGATCCCTATTACGGGACGGACGATGACTACAGGGAGATGATCCAGGTCATCCTGCCCGCTGCTGAGGGCCTGGTCGCCCACCTCCAGGGGAGTACCACCTGAGCTGGGCCTCGGTCACCCGCTCGACCGTCGACGGTAGACCCGTCGCCGTGAAGCGCACTATCTACGACGCTCGCCTCGAAGCCGACGGACTACGGAGCCTGGCTGAGGCCGGCGCCCCGGTGCCTGAGGTTTTGCGAGTCGATGAGCATGAACTGGTGATGGAGTGGGTTTCGGGTCGGCCCCGATGGGAGGAGCTGGGCGCCACCCTGGCCGACGTGCACAGGACGACCGCCGACGCATTCGGGTACGAGATCGACAACATGATCGGAGGAATCACTCAGGTCAACACGTGGGCCTCGTCCTGGGGTGAGTTCTTCGCCGAGAACCGGGTTGAGGTCCACCTGACCGATCCGGCGGTTCCGGACCACCTGACCCAACGACTGCACATCGCCTGTGACGGCCCACTCCCGGAGTTGCTGGATGAGCACACCCCCGTGCCCAGCCTCATCCACGGCGACATCTGGTCGGGCAACATCATCGACGGCGCCTACCTGATCGACCCGGCCGTGTCGTTCTCCGACCGGGAAGTGGAACTGGCTTTCATGGCCGTGTTTGGTGGGATCCCACGATCGATGTGGGACCAATACCTCGAGGCCTGGCCGTTGGACGATGGATGGGAGCTCCGCCGCCCTGCGCTGCAGCTGCACCACCTGCTGGTGCACGTCCGGCTGTTCGGAGGTGGATACATCGGGATGGTGAGGGAGAGGTTGGACCGGCTCGGCTGGTGA
>JBLYYS010000354.1:0-9008 GCA_048550235.1 Acidimicrobiia bacterium
CGAGTCAGAGCCGACCCTTGTTGTTAGAAGACCCGTCGCAATCGAGATAAGAAGCGCCGGGATCTGGCTGACAAGGCCATCACCGACCGACAGTCTGGAGAAGGTGTCAACGGCTTCGGTGGCATCCATACCTTGGCTACCGATTCCAATCGCCAGTCCACCAATCAAGTTGATGGCAACGATGATGATTCCGGCGATGGCATCACCCTTCACAAACTTCGAAGCACCGTCCATGGCTCCATAGAAATCAGCCTCCTTGGCGATACGCTTGCGCATCTCCCGGGCCTCTTTCTCGTCGATCAGACCGGCACCGAGGTCGGCATCGATGGCCATTTGTTTGCCGGGCATCGCATCGAGCGTGAAACGAGCTGCTACTTCGGCGACGCGTCCTGCACCGTTCGTGATGACGACGAACTGGATGATGATCAGTATCAAGAATACGACCAGACCCACGATGACCGAACTGCCGATTACGAATCCACCGAAGGTCTCGATGACCTTCCCTGCGTAACCGTCGAGGAGGATCAAGCGGGTGGAGGAGACGTTGAGGGCCAGGCGGGTGAGGGTCGCCACCAGCAGCAGCGAGGGGAAGACCGAAAACTCCAGGCTGTCTTTGAGTAGGAACGTCGCCAGCAGGATGAGTATGGCGAAGCTGAAGTTGAGGGCCAGGAGCGAATCGAGGATGCTCGTGGAGACGGGGATCACCATCATCATTACGACGCCGATGAGGAAGAGGGGAGCGGCGATGTGCGAGCGGATTCTCATGCCGGAACCTTCCCGGTCCTACGGAAGGCGAGGGCGAGAACGACGGCCACCGCTTCGTAGAGGTCGGCCGGAACGAACTGGCCAACCTTCGTCTTTCGGTAGAGGGTCCTGGCGAGTGGTTTGTTCTCTATCACAGGCACACCGTTGCGGTAGGCCTCGCTCCGGATCTTGGCTGCGACCTTCTCTGCCCCTTTGGCCAGGACTCGTGGGGCGCCCTGCTCGGCTTCGTAGGAGAGAGCCACGGCGAGGCGAGTCGGGTTGGTGACGACGACGTCGGCTGTGCCGACCATGCGGATCATCCGGTTGCGGCTGACATCCATTGCTCGGCGTTTGCGCTGGCCCTTCTGCAGCGGGTCGCCCTCTGAATCCTTGTGTTCTCTCCGGACTTCTTCCTTCGTCATCTTCATCTGTTTGTTCGTGCGATACCTGGTGAAGGCGTAGTCGGCGGTACCGATAGCGAGAGCGAGCACGGTGGCTCGGATGATGAGGTTCCAGGCCTGATTGCTCGTACCTTCGATTGCCGGACCCAGGCGCCTGGTCGTCATCGACTTGGTTGCCCACTCGGTGATAGGTCCCCAGGTCAGGGCCAGCAGAAGCCCCATCTTGATAGCGGTCTTGGCGAGTTCCCAGCTCGCCTTGCCGGGCTTGAACTTGTCGAGACCCTTCTTGGGGTTGAGGTTCGAAAGCTTTGGTTTGGCCGCTTCCGGAGCGAGTCGGAAACCGACCTGGAGAACGCCGCTCGAGAAGGCGAGGACAGCGGCAACTCCGACAAAAGGTACAGCGCCCGCGAGAGCCATAACACCGATATGGCCGTGTATCTCGGATCCCGAGATGCCGAGGGCTGACTTGGAGAGGAGTGTGGAAGCTCGTTCGATGACGACGTTGGCTGCGTTGGGTCCAAACACACGGAAGCTGATCACCGCGCCCAGCAGTGAGAGAGCTACTCCGACTTCGGGGCTCCTGGCCACCTCACCTTTGCGTCGAGCGTCGCGCTTCCGCTTGGGTGTTGGCTTCTCTGTGCGATCGGATCGGTTCACGTACGCGCTCCAGCGTTACGGCCGATCCGTGGCCAGCATTGACTTCCACCATCCTGGTCATGTTCCTGTCGGCGAACGCCCGACCTGGAATAGGGGTCGATTAGGCAGATCCCGACATCCCCCGGATCACCTGTGAGAACGTTTCCTCCATGTGCTCGATTACCCCGGAGATGGCTTCTGGGAACACGAGAACAACGAAGGAAACCGTGGCCAGCGCGGCAACGATCTTGGCCGGCAGACCCAGGAGGAAGACGTTGGCCTGCGGGGCGAACTTCGATGCCAGGCCAAGCAGCAACTCGGCCAGGAAGAGGGCGGTGATGGCAGGAACTGCTACTTCGACCGCCGATACCATCATCAGTGATACGGCGTCGAGAGCAACTTCGGCCAGGCCCGGGTCGAGGTCGAGTCGACCATTGAGTGGGATCGATTCGATACTCAGGTGGAGTCCCTTCACGAGCAATCGGTGGCCCCCGATGGCGAAGAAGATCGTCAGTGCGGTCAGATTGAATACCCGACCGAACACACCTGCCCGGTTGCCGGTCATTGGATCGAGGGTTTGAGCCGTCGCCAGCGACGAGGTGAAGTCGATCATGTTTCCGGCAATGTCGAAGAGGTGAAAGAGGATGCCGGTCAGAAAGCCGAGCACGATCCCGACCACTGTGTTGATCAGCGCCATTTCGATCAGTTGCCAGATACCGACCGAGCCACTCACGGGCTCCGCAAACGCCAGGCCGGCGGCAATAACGAAGGCGGTTCGACCGGCGAATGGGACCGCCTTGGACAGCATAGGTGAGGCGATTGTGAAGCCGGTGACCCGGGTCATCGCCAGCAGCAACCCGATGGCCCAGCCTCCGTCGATGTCCATCAGAGAGTCGCGATCATCTGCCAGAGGCCCTGGACCCAGGCTACGAGTTCTCGGATCATCCAGTTACCGCCGATGAGGATGATCGCCACCGAGGCCGCCAGCTTCGGCACGAAGGTGAGAGTCATTTCCTGGATCTGCGTGATCGTCTGGAGAATCGAAATGGAGACGCCGATGATCAGTGCTGCGAGCAGGATCGGGCCTGCAATCTTGGTCGCGATTGTGAAGGCGCCGAGAAGGACGTCGAGAACCTGGGCATCACTCATCAGCCACCCCCGGTCACCGAAGATACGAGGGATCCGATTATGAGCACCCATCCGTCGACGAGGACGAACATCAAGAGCTTCAATGGGAGTGAGATGAAGACAGGTGGGAGCATCACCATTCCGAGCGACATGAGCACGGTGGCGACGATCAGATCGACCATGAGAAACGGCACGAAGACGACAAAGCCGATGATGAAGGCCGTGCGTAGCTCAGAGACTATGAAGGCGGGGATCAGGGTGGACGCCGACAACTCTTCGGGGGTGGCCGGTTGCTCTCCGTTTGCCATGTCCATGAACAGGCGGAGGTCATCCTCATCTGTTTGGGAGAGCATGAAGTCGCGGATAGGTCCGTAGCCGATATCCATCGCTTCCTCGGTGGTCAACTCGCCTTCGAGGAAGGGCTGGATCGCCTGCTCGTTCACTTCTGAGAAGACGGGGCCCATGACGAACATCGTGAGGAACATCGACAGCCCGATCAGCACCGGGGCAGGGGGAACCGTCTGCAGGCCGAGTGCATTTCGAGTGAGACCGAGGACGATGATGAAGCGTGTGAATGACGTCGTCAGTACGACGAGCGTTGGAGCCAGGGAGCCAATGGTCAACAGGATGATCACGACGACAGAGCGGCTGAGGGAACCGTCCTCCGAATCGATCGTGATGCCGATCTGAGCCGGCTCGGCGGGTTCCGGCACCTCGACCTGAATGTTGAACGGGTTTTCGACGGCGGATGTGCCGATCGGCAACGGATCGATCGATTCCTGGGCGGAAGCTATGCCACTCCCGGCGAACAGGAAGGCGGCAGCGAGAAAGCCTACGAAGACGCTACGGGCGAATGACACGAGGAGGCTTACGGTGGTTCGGCCGGCGCAGCGTCATCCGCTGCAGGTTCCGGACGAGGTCCATCCTTGGCCTCGAGATTGTTGGTGTGCCCTCTTCAATGAGGTCGTCGACTGGTTGGGATGTGTCCAACTCGGAGAGGAGCGTTACGGTCTGATCGGTGGCGCCGATGAGGAGTTTCTTGTTCTCGACCTCGACCACTGCCAGTACCGAGCCCCTGCTCAATCCGGTCCGCGATGTCACCTGCAGGCCGGCAGAGTTGAACTTGCGTGGCATGCGACGCTTCACGTACCACCAGGTGGCTCCGAGCAAGCCGAGCAATCCAATGAACCTCAGAATGAGTTCGGCAGTGACGCTGTCGGGCAAGGGTTCCGCTCCGTTCTAGGTGATCTCGGAGATCCTGGTTGCCACTTCTTCATCGACGATGACCACATCGCCGCGGGCAACCAGTGTTCCATTGACTCGTATGTCGACCGGAGCGTCAGGGGTACGGTCCAAGGCGAGAACTTCCCCTGGTTGCAGTCTGATCAACCGGTTGAAGGAGATCACCGCGCGGCCGGCTCCAACGGCGATTTCGACGTCCACGGTGCCGAGGGAGTCGATTTCGCGGCCGGGCCCTGGATCCGATCCAGGTCCCAGTTCGCTCAGGACTACCGGTGTAACGCGGTTCTCCGACGCGGGTGCTTCCATGCGCATCCCGTCGGCAATAACCCGCGGCCCATTAGCTGTTGCCGTGCGGCTACTGCACCGTCAATTCCGTGAGCAGCACTGAGACGACCGCGTCTCCGTATAACTCAAAAGCCTTCTCGGTGAGCCGCTCCCGGAGGTCCTCTAGACCCTTCTCGGTTAGTAGATCCTCGGTGGAGTAGCTCATGATGATGGTTAGAGCAGCGTCCCTGATCAGCGAGACCTTGCCTGCAACGGCCACGCCGTCAGTCTCCGGTGGGATCAGAAGAGCTAATCCCACCCTCGCGTATCTGGAGACGTCGTCGTCTGCCAGGTTGACCGTCATGGTCCCGACCTCAACGATTTCTCCCTCGACTCCGACCGCCGGTTCGGGCTCGGCTTCGACATCGGCTTCCGCGGGGGCAGGTTTGAGGAAGAAGAACCCGGCTCCGCCGCCGACAAGGACCACTGCCAGCACGATGATGAGGAGTTTCTTCTTCCCGCCTTTCTTCTCTGCAACCTGTTCGTTTTCACTCATCGCTGGTTCCTCCAAGGTCGGCCACGATCACCAACTCGACCCGCCGGTTCAGGGCGCGTCCTTCCTCAGTTTCGTTCGTGGCTTTTGTACGGTGCTCGCCATATCCGGTAGCGGCCAAACGGACCGGGGATATGCCGTGCTGGCCCTCCAACACCTTGAGAAGTGCAAGGGCTCGATCTGCAGATAGATCCCAATTCGTGTAGCCGCCCTGGTTCAGCGGAACGTTGTCTGTGTGACCCTCCACCAGAATCTGGTTGTCGAACTCCTGCAAGATCGGAGCTATGACGTCGATGATCTCCATTCCTTGTGGACTGATCGCCGACGCGCCGCTGGCGAACAGCACTTCATCGGTGGCGATGGACACGACCAATCCACGCGTGTCGAAGTTGAGGTCGGCCGCCGCCGGAATGCCGGCGATGTCGAGTGCGCCGATGATTGCCTCACGTAGCGCGCTCAATGCGTCGATGCCTGCCAGAGTCGGCAGTGTCTCTCCTTCTCCTTCTTCTTCCGTCGGATCGGGCGGTGGTGGAACATCCTGCTTCTGCGGGAATCCGTCTACGACGGTGAGGCCCTCGACGGCCGGATCTCCGGGCTCGTTTTCCAGCGCTGACGCTCCCACAATCCCGCTTCCCTGGCTGAGTAGGCCCTCGCGCGCGGTCGGGTTGTCGAAGGGATCCTGGAGGCCGGAAACGAAAGCCTCGAACTTCTGTTGATCGACCTGCGATATCGCGTACAGCATGACGAAGAAAGCCATCATCAGAGTGATCACGTCCGAGTAGGTGACCAGCCAGCGGAGATCTCCGCCGTCGTCGCCGCCTCCTCCGCCACGCCGAGAGTTTCTGCGTCTGCTCATGCCGCCTGCTTCGTGGCGCCCTGGCGCTCCTTGTGTCCCAGGCGCTGGCTGTGGGGGAGATGGGCTTCGAGACGTTCAACGAGCATCCGTGGGCTGGCTCCGCCCTGGACCGCGAGTATGCCGTCCATCGCCATCTCCTTGGCGGTGATCTCCACCTGATGGAGCCGGTCGAGGCGAGTGCCGATGGGGAGGAAGATGAGGTTGGCGAAGAGAACTCCATACAGAGTTGTGAGCAAGGCGACTGATAGACCCAAGCCGAGCTGAGACGGATCGGAGAGGTTACCGAGCATGTTGATGAGGCCGATGACCGTTCCGATCATTCCCATTGTCGGCGCGTAGCCGCCGAGAGCCTTGAAGATCCCGATCTGGGTCTGGTGTCGTTCCTCGAGACTCTGGAGTTCGATGTCGAGGACTTCCTGCACCGCGTCGGCGTCTAGACCATCCACTACTTGCTGGAGTCCGATTTGTAGGAAAGGCTCTTCGATCTCCTTGAGCTTCGCTTCAAGAGCAAGCACGCCTTCCCGGCGTGCTATCTCGGCGAATGACATCAGTGTGTTGACCAGCTCATTGGAGTCCAGGATCTTGCCGGTGAAGGCGTAGATCGCCGCCTTCGGAGCATTCTTGAAGTCTTTGATGTCGTAGGCAGTCATCGAGGCGCCGATGGCTCCAACGAACACGAGTAGGAGAGAGGAGGGTCCGATGAGTGCGCCGAAGGAGTTCCCATCCATCACAGTGGCAACGATGATGGCGAGGATGGCTAGAACGATACCGCCGATGGTCAACATGAGCGGTCGACCTCAGAGGAGGGTGACGTGACGGGATCGGGCGAGTGTGCTCCCGGTGTCGTCCATTGACTTTCACAGCTAGTAGCCATGTGCACCTCCGTGTGCATCATGAGCGATTTACTCAAGACTCCTGTCGGACAATGTCTGTGCGGATTAATGGATGATTCAGTTTCCGCGGCAACAAAAACAGTTGACCGGCTCCGAAGAGCCGGTCAACTAGGCCAGGTGATGAGGATCACCCGTGATGGTGGGTCGAATAGCCTGTCGACCGGTCGCCTTGGCAGCTAAGAAGTTTCCTGAGAAACCTTGGCTCTTGGCAGCGGACCCCCGTCGCCCTCGCGAGGGGAGGGGGCCCTTCTGGCCAATGGCTAACGGCCTGCCGGGCTAACCCGGCAGGCTATCGCTTCATATTCACCAGATCGGCGAGGACCTCGTCGGACGCGGTGATGATCCGGGAGTTCGCCTGGAAACCGCGCTGAGCGATGATCAGGTTGGTGAACTCCTGGGCCAGGTCCACGTTGGACATTTCCAGCGTGCCGGCGGCGAGTAGCCCACGATTGCCGGTTCCAGCCTCGCCGACGAGTGGCTCCCCGGAGTTGACGGAGTCGCTGAACACGGACTCGCCGTTGCGTTCGAGGCCGGCCGGGTTGTTGAATGTTGCCAGCGCAACCCTTCCAAGCACCTTGGTCCAGCCGTTGGAGAACGAACCGACGATCGAACCGTCGTTGGAGATACCGAACTCCCGCAGGAATCCGATTGCGTTGCCGTCTTTAGCCCACGCTTCTGCGGATCCCGGTCCTCCGAACTGGACCATCGGCGAAGTGCCGTCGAGGGCCAGATCGAACGACAGCGGGTCGGCTCCGGGTGGTGTAATGCCGCCGACCGTTATCGACCCAGCACTTGTGAGGGCGCCGTCCGAACCGAATGTGATCGTCGTCGAACTGAGGGTGGCTGCGGAGCCGTTGATCTCAGCCGCGATCGACCAGGTGTTGTCGGCCGTCTTGGTGAATATCGCTTGCAGTTCATGGGCTTCGCCCAGGGAGTCGTAGATGGTGATGGAAGTCGTCGAGAATTCGCCGACCGCCAGACTGGCGGACAGGTTGCCACCGATGTCTACGGTGCTGGTCGGTTGTGGGTCGATCACCTGTGACAGCGGAAGCTGGAGTTCTTCGATCGGGGCGTTGGCGTCGATGGCTCCCGAGGCGTCGGCCATCCAACCCATTACACGGAGCCCGAGGGGGCTCACCAGGTTTCCGACTTCGTCGAAGTTGAATGATCCAGCGCGGGTGTAGAGCTGTTCTGCTCCCTTGGAGACGATGAAGAAGCCATCACCCTGGATCGCCATATCGGTTGCCCGCCCCGTGACCTGGCTGGCGCCCTGGGTGAAGATCCCATCGATTGAGGCGACTTGAGTGCCGAGACCGATTTGGAGCGGGTTGATTCCGCCGCGGTCGGTTCCGGAGCCGGAAGCGCCGCGCAGTTGCTGGGTGAGGGCTTCCTGGAAGGTGACCATCGAGGCCTTGTAGCCGGCGGTGTTGACGTTGGCAATGTTGTTTCCGACCACATCCATCATTGTCTGGTGTGATCTGAGGCCGGAGATTCCGGCGAACATCGAGCGCATCATGGTGTGCAGATCCTCCTGTTGGGTCCGCACCATCCGTGGTTGCTGTGAGCCTCCGATCCATGGAGGCCGTCGTTGGCTATTCGTCCTTCTGTGAGATCGTCACAACCTGGTCGAGGGTGACGTCGATTCCGTCGATCGTGAGGAGTGGTCCGTCGGCACCGAATCTCGTGCTTTCTACTGTTCCTGAGATCAGGCTGCCGTCGGCCGTGCTGGCTGTTACCTCCTTCCCGACCAGGCTGGTGGCGAGTGATATCTGGCTGAAGCCCATTAGCTGCTGCTGGAGCTCAACCATCGACTGCAGCGTTTCGACCTGTGTGAACTGGGCGGTTTGCTGGAGCATCTGAGCTCCGTCCGCTGGTTCCATGGGGTTCTGATACCTCATCTGCGCGACGAGCAACTTGAGGAAGGCATCGCTGTCCATCTGGCCGAGCGATTGGCCTGCCGGTTGGACGCTCGGTGCGGCAGCGGCGGTGATTGATTCGATCATTTGTTCTCCTTCCTCAGAGCCGGAGGCCCTGCTCGCTGGCGGGTTGTCGTTTCAGGGGTGGTGGCCAGTTGGGTTGCTCGTCCTGGGAGTCGGTATCACTTCGTTGACCCGATTCGGCGTCCGATGAGACCTCCGCATCGAGGCCACGGCTCTCGAGCGTGGCCGACAGTTCCTGAATCCACGGGATGTCCTCGTTACCGGCTCCTGCAACAGTGATTAGCAGTCCTGCCGTGCGGAGGGCGACGGTGACCCGAAAATCTCCGGACTCTCCGAACTCGAGGACAAGAG
>JBLYYS010000355.1:0-3775 GCA_048550235.1 Acidimicrobiia bacterium
GAGTTCCACCGGTCCGGCTGCCAGCAGGTGGGTGACGACGCAATCACCACAGGCATCCGTGTTCCGCATCGCACAGACGTCGCAGTCGATTCGCATGTCTTCCCTCCTGATTTCGATTCCCCATCAAGGTATCAAGAGCGAGTGACAGAAAAATGAGCCGGTAGCGGTTAGCCCTTGGCCATTAGCCGTTGAGGATCGACAGAGTCTCGTCGTGTACACGCCGGTTCGACGAGATCGCTTTGCCGCCTTCGTAGGTGCTGCGGCCTGTGAAATCAGAGAAACGTCCGCCGGCTTCTTCAACGATGACCTGTAGAGCGGCGAGATCCCAGGGAGCGACAATCGGTTCCACGGCCACGTCGACGACGCCTTCGGCCACCATGACATGCGACCAGAAGTCTCCGAAACCCCTCGTTCGCCAGCAGGCTTCAGATAACGCCCTTCCCTGCTCACCGACTCCGTGATCGTCGAAGTCCAAGAGGCTGTTGATCGACAACTGAGCGTCGGCGAGCTTGGCGATGCGCGACACCGTGATCGGGTCTCCGTTCAAGAACGCACCGTGACCGCGGGCAGCCCACCATCTACGCCCGAGAGCGGGCGCAGACACGACCCCGACCTCAGTCCGTCCCCCGTGGGTCAATGCGATGAGCGTTGCGAACACGGGGATACCACGCACATAGTTCATGGTGGCGTCAATCGGGTCGATGATCCATAGCCAATCACCCGAACCGGTTGTACCGTACTCCTCGCCGAGGAACTCATGATTGGGCCGCTCGAGACTGATTCGGTCCCGCAGCACCTGTTCGACGCGGCGGTCTGCCTCGGAAACTGGCGTCGTGTCCGGTTTGGTGTCGACAACCAGATCGAGGGCCTGGAACCGCTCCATCGTGATCTCGTCGGCCAAGTCGGCGAGGGCCAGCGCCAGGGCGAGTTCCTCCTGTAATCCCACAGGTACGCCGGCCATCGTTACCTGCCTCTCATCCAGGCGACCAGGGCGTCACTCCAGAGAGCAATCGCCCCGTTGTACTCCGCCCGTTCCCGGACTTCTCGATCGGTCGAGATCACGATCACGTCTCCCGAAAGCTCCGCTGCCAGCCGAACAACCTCATCATCAGCCACCGGAACGAAGCGGGTCTCAACCTGACCGGGGATCTTGGCGACATCCTCTTTCGAGTCGAATACCAGAACAACTGGGAGCGGGCCTTTCGCCAACCGGCGGAGGCGACTCAGTCCATCTCTGACTTGCTCGCGCAGTTCGGGAGTCGAGTATCGACTCTCATCCAGCTGATAGGCGACGTTATAGCCGTCGACAACAAGGGTGACGGGGCGCTCCTGTTGGAGCATCCAATTGATGGCGTCGGCCTGATCGGGCCTGATGCCGTCCGGTACAACCAGCGCTTCTGCTGTGCCGGTCGCAGCATCCCTGGACGTCGAGCGTGGGCGCATCGCCACCATGACATCATCGAGCATCTTCGCCATCTCCAGCGTGTCGCCGGTCTGCCAGATGCTTGGGGTTGTGCCGTCCGAGTCATCCCGCTCCATCCGGCGCGCTTTGAGCAGCATGTGTTTGAGAGAGTCGATTCTGCCGTCCGCTTCGATCAGGCTCGTACGGAGGCGGTTGATCTCAGCATCGGCCTCGTCCAGCGATTTCTCTAGACCGGCCGACGGCGCTGCCGCCTCCATCCGTGCCGCCTCCGCCAGTGCTTTGGCTTCCTTCACCCGTTTGTCTGCATCACTCTGCGTCTCGGCCAGCGCCTGCCTTGCTTTGCGTTCTTTGGCCTTGGCAGCATCCAGGCTCGACTTCAGCTTCTCAATGGTCTGCTCGAGATTGGCTGCCTGGCTTCCGGCCTGGGAATCCTCACGGTCGGCGACGATCTGTGAGAAACGCGACTCCCAATCATCGGGACGATGGAGGAACAGCCCGGCGGCTGCAAGACGAGTGTCATCAGATGCGGGGTCCGCTTCGATGAGCGCGTCGGTCACTTTGTCGCGCAACCAGTCGTTCTCGTGAAGTTCGCTGACGAGGCTGCGGGCATAGGGTGGAGGAAGGCGTTTGCCTGAATGCTTTGCCACCTTCATCAGAGTTGCCGGTACCTGCTCAGGCTCGAAATCTCGCAACACAGAGCGGGCGGTTTCTATCACCGAATCAAGGGCCTCTACGACGGGTCTGGTTGGTTTCACGGGTGCCAGGGTACAAACGTCGGCCGGGATTCCGAGCAATCAGTCATCAATACTCCAACGCCGCTCGAGTCAGCCCCGCGCGACTGCACTACAGGTGATACACATGGCGGTGGCAGGCATCGCCTCGAGTCGGACCTCTGGGATGTCCTCGCCGCACCCATCGCACAAACCGTACGTGCCGTCATCCAGCTTCGCCAAGGCCCGCTCTATGTCCGTGAGCGAGCGCGACAGAGATCTGGCTGTCGCCGTGGTGCTGATCCGCTCGACCGCTTCGGTGGTTCCGTCCCCAACCCGCTTGCCGAACGATACATTCGCTCCGGCCTCAGGAGGCGCAGTCAGGTGTGCCAACTCGGCAATCAATTCGCCTCTCCGACGCTGCAGGTGCCCCACGAGTTCCGATCGATTCATACCCATCCATCCCGATTCCAAGACACATCTCGCGCGACCACAAATCGGAGATTGACATCTCCTCGCGAATCCCGCATACTGCCGCTCCACATGTACGCAACAGACATTCTCGTACTTCCATAGGCACATACGTCGCAACCAGGACGTGTGTGCCCGCCGATGCCCTCCCAACCGGAGGGTTTTTTGTATCCCAACCGAAGGAACACGATGAGCACCATAAGCGGAGCCCAAGCCGTCATCCGAGCTTTGGAACGCGAGGGCGTAGATATCGTATTCGGCTTGCCCGGCGGTGCCATCCTGCCCGCCTACGACCCGTTGTACGACTCCCCCATCCGGCACGTGCTGGCGCGACATGAGCAAGGCGCCGGCCACATGGCCGAGGGATACGCCTGGGCAACCGGCCGGGTCGGGGTCTGCATCGTCACCTCCGGACCCGCGGCCACCAACCTCGTCACTCCGCTGGCCAACGCTCTGATCGACTCGATTCCGATCGTGGCCATCACCGGCCAGGTGGCGACGACCTCAGTTGGCAATGACGCCTTCCAGGAGGCGTACACCACCGGCATCACCATGAATGCCACCAAGCACAACTACTTCGTGACCCGGGCAGAAGACATCCCGGATGTCATTCACGAAGCCTTCCACATCGCGGCTACCGGCCGTCCCGGACCGGTCCTCGTGGATCTACCCAAGGACATCCTCAACGCCCATCTGACCTGGCATGAACCGCCGACGCTCGACCTCCCCGGCTACAAACCGACCATCGATGGACACCCCCGTCGTGTGCAGGAAGCGATCGACATGATCGCCGCCGCACACAAGCCCGTGATCTACGCCGGAGGCGGAGTAATCAAGGCAGGAGCGTCGGACAGCCTTCGTCATTTCGCCGAGAAGGTGAACGCTCCGGTCGTTACCACGCTGATGGGTCTCGGCGGTTTCCCGGGCGACCACGACCTGTTCCTCGGAATGCCGGGTATGCATGGCACGTACGCGGCAACAACGGCGATTCAGAAGTCGGATCTACTCGTGGGTCTAGGTGTCAGGTTTGATGATCGAGTCACTGGTAACCCTGACTTCTTCGCTCCCCACGCGAGTGTCATTCATGTCGACGTCGATCCGGCGGAGATCGGAAAAGTCCGCCAGGCCGAGATTCCGATCGTCGGTGACGTCGGACGGGTACTCGAGCAAA
>JBLYYS010000356.1:0-3395 GCA_048550235.1 Acidimicrobiia bacterium
CGACGGATCAGTCCCTCGATGGGCTCAGACGCTCCTCCCACCGCAGCGAGGCGTAGATCGGGACCATATGCCTTCGAGAAACTGTGAATGTGCACAACCTGCCCCGGCAGGTAGACGCCCAACGTATGAAGGTCCGCGCCGGCGACTGCTCCTGAGTGGTCATCTTCGATGACCAGCGTGTCGGTGCCCGCCAGCAATCCTGCCAGGGCATGTGCCCGTTGGGCCGTCATTCCGATCCCGGTGGGATTGTGGGCTCTCGGTTGCAGAATCAGCAGACGGGGCCGATGACCAAGCGCGGCGGCGAGATCCTCGACGACGATTCCCTCTTCATCGAGCTTGACCCCGATCACCTCTGCCCCGGCTCGTTCCAGTAGGTCGCCGATCGGGGCAAATGTGGGGTTCTCAACGACGACTCGATCGCCCATTTCGACCGAAGCAGCTATGAGCCGATCGACTGCGTCGAGTGCACCGTTGACAACGGTCAACCGTTCCGGGACGAACGGCCAGCGATCGAGGAGCAGCGCTTCGAGTTCGGTGAGCACCGGTCGGTCCAGATAGCTGGTGACCACCGGATCAGCACCCAGCGTCTCGAGGATGGTTCCTATCGAAGGGAGTAGAGCCGGATCTGGAGTGCCGGTGCTGAGATCCACCTCGTACACTCCGGACTCAACCGGAACTCTCCAGGCACGACCACCGCCCGCCCGATCGGTTCGATCACGGACAAACGTCCCTCGCCGTCCGTCCGTGACGATCGTTCCCGCTCGCTTCAAAGCAGACCAGGCTTCGGCTACGGATGTCGGACTGAGCCGGAGAACCCCGGCAAGAGTCCGAACCGTCGGCAGACGCTCACCTCCGCTGAGTTTGCCTTCTGAAACCAGCCGGCCGACGGCTTTGGCAACGCCAACAGGAGACCGATCGCCGCCGTCTATCGCGGCCGCTATGAGGCGTTCGATATCTTTTTGTTCCGAACAATCTTCTGTTTGCATCACAATCTCACGGAACATACTATGCAGGAGAACGCCACCCGGCAACACCGCGAGAATCGAGGAACCATGTCCACCTCAAATCAGGACCTCCACCAGCGCTACCGCGCCGCACTGCCTTCCTGGCTCGCTCTCTACTACGAAGAGCCGATCTCCATGGAGCGCGGCGAGGGCCGCCACGTCTGGGACGTAGAGGGCAATCGCTACCTCGACTTCTTCGGCGGGATCCTCACGACCATGACCGGCTACTCCGTCCCGGAGATCGTCGAAGCGGTCCAGGAACAGGCCGCCAGGGTGTTTCACACGACCACCCTCTATACCTCCGAACCGATGATCGAACTCGCCGAGCAAATCGCCGAGCTATCCGGGATTCCAGATGCCAAGGTGTTCTTCACCAACTCAGGTAGTGAAGCCAATGATGCCGCGTTGATGCTCGCCACCGGCTACCGGAAATCGAACCAGGTTCTGGCGATCCGCAACAGCTACCACGGACGCTCCTTCACGAACGTCGCCATCACCTCACATCGATCCTGGTCTCCGACCAGCTTGAGCGGCCTCAACGTGAGCTTCGTCCAGGGCGGCTACCGCCTGCGAAGCCCCTTCAGTCACCTCGACGACGACGCCTACACCGAAGCCTGCGTCGACGACCTGGAACAGGTCATCGACATGATGACTTCGGGTGATGTTGCCTGCCTGATCATGGAGCCCATTCAGGGAGTCGGTGGGTTTGCAACTCCGCCCGACGGCTTCTTCGGGCCCATGCAGAAGGTACTCAGTCAGCACGGGATCCTGCTCATCTCAGATGAGGTCCAGACCGGCTGGGGCCGCACCGGCGAGCACTTCTGGGGATACGAGGCGCACGGCGTTACTCCCGACATCCTCACATTCGCCAAAGGTGTCGGTAACGGCATGGCCATGGGAGGTGTCGTCGCCAGGGCGGACATCATGGACAGTTTGGGCGCCAACTCGATCTCCACCTTTGGTGGCAATCCGATGTCATCGGCCGGGGCACTGGCCAATCTCAAGTACGTCCTCGACCACGACCTCCAAGGCAACTCGCTGCGAATGGGTCAGCGGCTGCGCGACCACCTACAACCCGTGGTCGATTCAACGCCCTGGATTGCCGAGTTGCGAGGCAAAGGACTGATGCTGGCAATCGAGGCCGTTCACGCCGATAGCAACCAGCCAGACGGCACCGCGGCAGGACGCCTGATGGAAATCACAAAACGAAACGGACTCCTCATTGGAAAAGGCGGCTTGTACGGCAACGTGCTGCGCATCGCTCCCCCGCTGACGGTGACCGAAGAGGAAATCGATGAAGCTGCCGCAATCATGATCAGCGCCATCGAAGAGATCTCATAGGTCGACAAGGAGTCAATGCCATGGAACATATTCACCACCTCATAGGAGGGAAGAGCACGGCGAGTACTTCGGGCCGGACCGGACCGGTGTTCAACCCGGCCACCGGGCAGCAAACGGCCCAGGTGGACTTCGCCTCCGTTGGAGAGATGGACGCAGCAATCGCCTCCGCAGCTGCTGCGTTCCCGGAATGGCGCGCGACTTCGGTTGCAGCCCGCGTCAAGCTGATGTTCAAGTACCGAGAACTCGTCGATAGGAACTCTGCCGAACTCGCCAGAGTCATTTCATCCGAGCACGGGAAGACCGAGCCGGACGCGGCAGGCGAAGTGGCCCGCGGCCTCGAGAACATCGAGTATGCCTGCGGAGTAGCCGAAACGATGGCGGGTCGGTTCACAGAGCAGGCATCAACCGGAATCGACGTGTACGACATCCGCCAGCCACTAGGAGTAGTTGCAGGTATCACGCCTTTCAACTTCCCTGCCATGGTCCCCTTGTGGATGCTCCCCAACGCGGTGGCTGCGGGCAATACCTTCATCCTGAAGCCCTCGGAGAAGGACCCGTCGGCTCCCCAGATGCTTGTTGAGTTGTTCCACGAGGCTGGTTTCCCACCAGGAGTACTCAACCTCGTCCACGGAGACAAGGTGGCTGTCGACCGCCTGCTCACTCACCCCGACATCAAAGCGGTGAGCTTCGTCGGCTCGACACCTGTCGCCCGCCACGTACACGAGACCGCCACGGCCAACGGCAAGCGTGTGCAAGCACTGGCAGGCGCCAAGAACCACATGATCGTTCTGCCCGACGCCGACTTGAACCTGGCTGCCGATGCGGCCGTCAGTGCGGCTTTCGGATCAGCGGGCGAGCGCTGTATGGCGATCTCGGTCGTGGCCGCCGTCGGCGAGGTTGCGGATCCGCTGGTCGAAGCGATCCGAACCCGAACGGAGAATCTGAAGATCGGACCCGGCAACGACCCCTCCTCGGAGATGGGCCCGCTGATCACACGTGAGCATCGCGACCGCGTCGCCGGGTATATCAATGCCGGCGAGTCCGACGGCG
>JBLYYS010000357.1:0-8665 GCA_048550235.1 Acidimicrobiia bacterium
GGTTCGAGCCGCCACCTCGACAACCACTTCACGAGGCAGGTACCCGTATTCGGTCTGAATCGCCTGCAGAAGTGGGATCACATGACCGTGGTCGATTGGAGCCATTCCGTCGACGACGTCAAGGGCAGGACGAACGTCAATGGCAGTCATCGCAATACCCAGATGCGATCCGCACTCATCATCGTTCCCTCCTGCCGTTGCACCAGCGGTTCCAGCCTATGCGGGGGCACCTGGCGGCCGAGCCAGGCCGAAAGCCCCATTTGCGATGGCAAAAGCACCGAACGAGCGATTGATGCCCCGGCTTGAAGACCTAGCGGTCGAGCCAGCGGAAATCTGTGTTGCCACCACTCAGAATCGCTCCAACCCGCAATCCGGCCACATTCATCTTGCGGATTGCAGCCAGGGAGACCGCTCCCGATGGCTCAACGACGATCTTCATTCGCTCCACGAAGAAACGCGCAGCTGCAACGATCTCGTCTTCTGTAACGGTGACGATGTCGACATTCCCGTTCAGGAGGGCAAAGTTCCGTTCACCAAGGCCGGTCAGCAGCCCGTCGGCGAGCGTGTTCGGTGAAGCAACTGCCGGGTAGAGCGTGCCATCGCGAATCGACCGAAAGGCATCATCGACAGCCTCCGGTTCGCCACCGACAACCCTGACCGAGGGCCCAATCGTCCTCGCCACCAGGCTCGTACCACCGAGCAGCCCACCTCCACCGACCGGCGTCACGATGACGTCGAGATCAGGGATATCTTCGAAGAACTCGAGAGCAGCGGTGCCCTGGCCCGCAATGACGGCCGAGTTATCGAAGGGATGAACGAGCATCGCTCCCGTCTCGGCGACGAGTTCTCGTGTCCTGCTCTCGCGCTCAGCTTGCTTGCAGAAGACGACCTCGGCGCCGTAGCCCCTAACCGCCTCTACCTTCACGGACGGAGCATGGTCGGGCATCACCACCCAGGCGCGGATTCCGCGTGCCGCGGCGGCGAAGGCCACTGCCTGACCGTGATTTCCGGACGAGTGCGTCGCCACACCACCGGCGGCGGCGTCGTCGGGCAACCCCATGACCGCGTTTGTAGCCCCGCGCGCCTTGAAAGCGCCGACTTTTTGCAGGTTCTCACACTTGAAGAAGACGGTGGCCTCCAGTTCGGCGTCGAGCGTCGCTGAACTCAGGACTGGTGTGCGGTGCACGAACGGAGCAATACGGCCGGCCGCAGCCACCACATCATCAAATGTCGGGATATCCATGGTCGGGAAGTGTACGCCGCTCTCATCTTCGCAACGAAGGTAACCTTTCGTTCTACCGCACCGAGGGGCCGACATGATCATCGACGAGTTCATCCAGCAGTTTCCCGACTCCGATCCGGACGAAACTCAGGAGTGGCTCGATTCTCTAGACGCTGCGGTTGGGCACTCCGGCACTACCCGCGGTTCCTACCTGGTCGCCCGACTCATTCAGCGAGCGCGCGAAGTTGGAGTCGATGTACCGGCTATGGTCTCGACGCCGTACATCAACACCATCCCGCCCGCCGAGGAACCCTGGTTTCCAGGCGATGAGCAGATGGAGCGTCGGATACGACGGGCAATTCGCTGGAACGCGGCCGTAATGGTCATCAAGGCGAACTACGAAGCCGAAGGAATCGGAGGCCATCTGTCGACCTTTGCCTCCTCCGCCGCCCTCTACGACGTCGGCTTCAATCATTTCTTCCGCGGCAAGGAAGACGGTCTACCCGGCGACTCGGTCTACTTCCAGGGTCATGCTGCTCCGGGAATCTATGCTCGGGCGTTCCTCGAGGGGCGCATCACTGAGGAGCAACTCGACCACTTTCGCCGGGAGATAGATGGCAAAGGCCTCTCGTCATATCCGCACCCACGGTTGATGCCCGATTTCTGGGAGTTCCCGACAGTCTCGATGGGACTCGGCCCGATCAACTCCATCTACCACGCCAGATTCCTCAAGTACCTGGACAACAGACGGATCGATGACACCAGCCAATCCCGCGTATGGTGTTTCCTCGGCGATGGCGAGACCGACGAGCCAGAGAGCCTCGGATCTATCACGCTGGCAGCGCGCGAGAAGCTCGACAATCTCACCTGGGTGATCAACTGCAACCTCCAACGCCTGGATGGCCCCGTCCGCGGCAACGGCAAAATCATTCAAGAACTCGAAGCAATCTTCCGTGGCGCCGGATGGAACGTGATCAAGGTGATCTGGGGCTCCAATTGGGACCCACTGCTGGCCGCAGACGTAGACGGAGTGCTCGTCGACAACATGGACGGCCGGGTCGACGGTGATTACCAGCGCTACAAGGCCCACGACGGCGCCTATGTCCGAGAGCACTTCTTCGGTCCTGATCCCCGCCTTCGTCACATGGTTGAACACATGTCCGATGATGAGATCTGGGCGCTGCGCCGGGGAGGCCACGACTATAAGAAGCTGTATGCCGCTTACAAGCGCTCCACCGAACTCAAAGGTGCTCCAACCGTCATCCTGGCCAAGACGATCAAGGGCTGGACTCTCGGACCGGACGTCGAAGGTCGGAACGCCACGCATCAAATCAAGAAACTGAACAATGCCCAGTTGATGGATCTCCGCACAAGGCTCTCGCTGGAGGACGTCGTGCCGCCGCTGGGCGCCGACGACGAACCGCCCTACCTGAGGTTCGATGAGGATTCGCCCGAACAACGGTATCTGAGAGAGCGACGCAAAGCTCTCGACGGCCCCCTCCCATCCCGCACCACGGCCGTTCGCCGTCCCCTGCAGCTTCCTGCGCCGGATGTCTTCGCTGAGTTCGATGGCGGATCCGGATCCAACGAAGTCTCCACAACGATGGCGTTCACACGTCTACTGCGGAATATGGCCAGGGACGACCAGTTTGGGCCGCGGGTCGTACCCATCATTCCCGATGAGGGACGCACTTTTGGCATGGACTCACTGTTCAAGGAACTCGCGATCTACGCTTCGGACGGTCAGAAGTACGAACCGGTCGATGCCAAATTGCTGCTTTCGTATACGGAGCGCCGGGACGGGCAGATCCTGGAGGAAGGCATCACAGAAGCAGGCTCGATGGCGAGCTTCACCGCCGCCGCTACCGCGTACGCCACGAGGGGAGTGCCCATGGTTCCCTTCTTCACCTTCTACTCGATGTTCGGGTTCCAGCGGGTTGGCGACCTCATCTGGGCAGCAGCAGACAGCCGGGCCCGCGGCTTCCTCATGGGCGCCACCGCCGGAAGGACCACCCTGGCGGGCGAGGGCCTTCAGCACCAGGACGGTCATAGTCTCTTGCTGGCTTCGGCGGTCCCTGCTTGTGAGGCGTACGACCCGGCCTTTGCCTACGAGATGGCGACGATCATCCGGAGCGGCATCGATCGGATGTACGGACGAAACGAGGATGTCTTCTATTACCTGACCATCTACAACGAGAACTACGTTCAGCCGCCCAAACCGGATGATGTTGACGATGGCATCATGGCCGGTCTCTATCGGTGGCAGGAGGCTCCGGAGGAGACTTCGCATCGGGCCGCGATCATCTTTTCGGGCCCAGCTCATGCGGCGGCCAGACAGGCACGTGAGGAGTTGGCAGAGCACTTCGATGTGGGAGTTGAGCTGTGGTCGGCCACTTCATACAAGAAGCTGCGCGAGGAGGCCATGTCGGTCGACCGTTGGAATCGACTGCATCCGGATGAGGAGCAGCGCATTCCCTATGTCTCCCAGATTCTCTCCGCCGTCGATGGACCCATCGTTGCAGTCACCGATTTCGTTCAAGCAGTACCCGACCAGGTTGCTCGCTGGGTTCCGGGACCGTTCAGCGTGCTCGGCACCGACGGGTTCGGTCGTTCGGACACCCGCGAAGCGCTCCGGAGTTTCTTCGAGACCGACTCAGCCAATGTGACCGTTGCTGTTCTGTCTGCGCTGGCAGAGAGCGGAGCAATACGGCGCGATCTAGTCGGTGAGGCGATCAAGCGATACGAAATCGATCCGGACCAACCGGATCCCTTCACTTCCTGAGCTCTGCGAAGGCTCGGGAGAGTCGATTCTCCAGCTCGGCGAGCGCACCGACATCCCAGGAAGACGGACTCCCACGCAAGAAGGAGGTGTGGTCACCCCGGTTGTCGAACACCGCGGCCGGAACCTGGTAGGTCTCGTTCCCTGCGGATACCTCCACGGTTCCGGGTAGGCGGGCTTGTGACATCATCCACATGAAGTCATCCGACCCGTAGTCCTCGAGCATCACTTCTTCCGGTACGCCGTGGTGCAAGATCGACCCTTCTTCACCGACCACCGACCTCTCACGGTTCTTCTGGCGGCTCTGTTCTGGAGTGACGAAGACGTAGAGAATCCGGGCATCTTCGAGGATTTCCGGTGAGAGAAGCGACAGCGAGTACTGGTACCCATGTGGCGGCAACGGTGGATAGGCCGCTCCGGCGGGCATTCCCCTGGCGAACTCGATCAGCACCGTGCCGTCGGGACTCGCCGACGGTCCGTCGACCTCTGCCTGCACTGCCCGTGCTTCTTCCAGGATTGCCTCACCGAGCCTTCGACGTGTCCGATCATCCAGGCGCGACAAAGCGGGATCTGCTCCCACCAGCCGTCGAGCCTCAGCCATCCGGTTCAGTACCCACTCACCAGGGTGCGGGACATCGCCGGCACCAACGTGCAGCGACTGGTAGTCATCATTGATCAACTGGGTGAGAGTCCCCCAATCTCGCCGGTCGAGAAATGGCCCGTCATCGGCAAAGAACGGTGGATCAATCCCAACTGCGATCGCCTCCTCTGAGATTCGACGCATCAAGTGGACGTATGGGAAGTCATCGACCTGTTGGAGCGGACCCAACCCGAAAGCCGACTCTCGGGCCTCGTCGGTCATAACCTCCAAATACCTACGAATCTCGGACTTGCCGGACGCGGGTAGCGCCAGCAGCAGCAAGGTCTTGATCATCTAGGTGCACTCCGAGCGTCGACAACTGCCTACCGTGCCGTTGAAACTACACCGTTGCGACGATTCTCCGCTGCGGTCCCCGTCTGTCGGCGAATCCCTCAAACTACCTGCAGGAACTGCCGATGAACCAGGGTGCAAACCGTGAGCCCTTTTCCTCCGCCGCCGCCGGTTAGCGGGTCGGCTGCCCGTGTCGCCGCCGACCTGTTCGCCAACGTCACACGTGTGTTTCGAGGCAAACCCGATCAAACCCGTCTGGCGCTGGCAGGACTACTGTCCGGGGGCCATCTGCTGATAGAGGATGTGCCGGGAGTCGGTAAGACTCTCCTGGCCAAAGCAATCGCCAAGTCCGTAGGGGGGAATTTCAGAAGAATCCAGGGTACGCCGGATCTTCTGCCGGCCGACTTGACCGGTGTGACGGTTTACAGAAGGCATTCGGAGGCATGGGAGTTCCAGCCCGGTCCACTTTTTGCCAACGTTGTCCTCATCGACGAGATCAACCGCGCAACGCCGCGGACGCAGTCGGCCACTCTCGAAGCAATGGAGGAACGACAAGTATCGGTAGACGGTCGGACTCACTCGCTTCCAGATCCTTTTCTCTTGATCGCTACGCAGAATCCGTATGAGCATGCCGGCACATTCCCGCTTGTTGAGGGGCAACGAGATCGCTTCGCTTTGGTGCTCGAGGTAGGCCTCCCGGATCGAGACTCTGAACGCGAGCTATTGGCGGGCAAGGGGGGCGTGGAGTCGCTGCACCAAATCCAAGCAGTAACTGATCCCAAGAAGCTCTCGAAGGCAATCGATGAAGTCGGCCGCGTCCCCGTTCACCACGCAGTAGCCGAGTACATCCTCGATATCACTTCCGCAACCCGTTCACATCCGATGATTTCGCTGGGAGCCTCGCCACGTGCGAGCCTATCTCTCCAGAGTGTCGCGCAGGCTCATGCGACGGTGGTCGGTCGAACCTTCGTCGCTCCCGATGATGTAAAGCGGGTGGCGGCGGCGGTCCTGGCCCATCGGGTGATCCTCACTGGAGGAGATCTGCGATCGGCCACCGCTCTGGTTGAAGAGATCGTTGACGGCATCAACGTCCCAACCGGCTGAAATGGACCGATTCTCCAGGATCCCGATTCTGCCCACAAGAGGAGGCCTAGCTCTCGCCCTTATTGGCTTCGGAGTCTTCGGGGCCGCGCAAACCACCGGCGCCGGTTGGCTGATGGTTCTGGCTTCATTGATCATCGCCACGTTGCTGGTCGGCGCGATTGTTCCGGCATTCGCGTTGCGGAAGGTACGGATCGACTCCGCCGGCCCGACCGACGCCGTCGCCGGACGTGCCTTCAAACTCACCATTCAGGTGGCGGGACCTCGTCTCGGAGTCACCCTGGCTCTCACCTCTCTCGAGGCCTCCTTGGTTTCGGTCGGCGGACCTTCATCAGGAACGATCAAGGCAACATCGACAAGACGCGGAGTGATCACGCAACTCGGCACCGTTGTTACCTCCAGTGCACCTTTCGATCTGTTCACCACCAGGAGATCGTTGACCGTGGACCTCCCCACTCCGATCTTCGTCGCTCCCCAGCCAACGCCCATGCGCCTCCCTGCTCATGTGACTGCCGGACCGACGGGTGACGGTCTAGGCAACGGAGGCTCCGGTTCTGGGGAAGTCGTTCGCAGTCTGCGCGAATACTCGGCCGGCGACCCGTTGCGAATGGTGCACTGGCGTGCAAGCGCTGGTAGCCCGGACCTCCTCGTGAAGGAACTCGAACCTCCCGCGCGGCCCCACCTGGCTCTGATAGTCGACGTCAGTGGCCCGAACGGCGATCACACTGCTGAACGAGCTGCAGGCCTGGTGCAAGCAGCCAGGCAGGAGGGTCTTCCGCTCACACTGTGTACCTTCGAAGGTGTGGGTCCCGTGATCGGCGAAGTCGGTTCGATTCGAGAGGCTGGTCGCAGGCTCGCCGCGGTAGTGCCGGGCTTGCCACCGCGCGGGCCACTTCCGCCGGGTGCAGAAGTCATCCTGCTCGATTCGGAAGACCGCATGCCATGAGCACCCCCTTCTGGCGCTCCGCGCCCGTCGAGAACCCCGAATCCTCTATCCGTTTACGATCGTCGGTCCTCACAACGGTGCTGATCGCCACCCTCGCCATCGTCAACGAAGGGCTCGTCGGGTCGGCTGCAACCATTGCGGCCCTGGTTGGCATTCCGATCGGGTTCTGGTGGTCACACGCCCGCAGACACAGAGAATCGGCACTTCTCAAACTGGGAATCGCGGTCGCGCTCATATTCGCACTGGTCGGGTTCGTCGGACACGTGCGATCAGCTCCGATCGTGTCGGCCCTCGATGTGCAGGTCCCGCTGGCCGAGTTGTTCCTTTGGGTCCAGCTGCTTCACTCGCTCCACATGCCGGCCCGGCGTGACCTCATGTTCTCGCTGGCTTCGAGCGTCGTGATCATTGCCCTTGCCTCTGTGCTCTCCGTAGGAATGGGGGTCGGAGTCTTCTTGCTTCTGTGGGTTGGAAGCGCTCTGTTCACACTGCAGCAAGCCCATCTGGCGCGCCTGGCAGAGAACGACCCTCTTTCTCAGACTGAAACGAGCACCCCGGCTCGCTCGCTGATTGCCTCAGTTGCGGGCGTGCTGGCTGTGGCTGCGCTGGTGTTTCTCATTGCCCCCGCCGCCAGGACCCTCACACCAATCGCCTTTCCGGCGGAGTTGTCTGTTATCTCAAGGCTCCTGCAACCTGGGGGCTTCTCGAATCCTTCGCTCGGGGGAAATGGTGATGGAACGGGCGATCTCTCCGATCGTGCGTCGTTCGGATACTTCGGATTCGCCGATCAACTCGACACTTCGCTCAGAGGGCGGCCCGACGATACGCTCGTGATGCGGGTGAGGGCATCTGCTCCCGCCTTCTGGCGCGGTCAGACCTTTGATGTATGGGACGGTCGAACGTGGAGTAGCTCCGACGACGATGTGGTACCGATTTCCGGCGATGGTTCGATCCGAACGTACTCGACCGACGGCGACGATCTGGTCAACTCTCCCGGCGCCGATCGTTTCGTCCAGACGTTCTACATTGAGCGGCCGGGTCCAAATCTCATCTTCGGCGCGTACCGCATCGACGAGGTGTTCTTCACGGAACGATCGCTGTTCCAGACGACGGATGGGTCCCTGAGGACCGGCGTCAATCTGGGAGGCGGATCGATCTACACAGTTGTCAGTGAGCGCACACCCCTAGAGCCGGATTTCCTCCGGGCAGCCGATCCTCTGCGGCTTGGATATTCGGATTCGATAGCTGAGCGATACCTCCAGCTACCGGAAATGCCGGATCGGATCAGAAACCTCGCCGAGGACATCACGAGATCCAGGACCAACACCTACGACAAAGTGCTGGCGCTCGAAGCCTGGATGGCAGACAACACCTCATACTCTCTCGACATCCCGATTCCCCCCCAAGGGGCCGACGCGGTCGATCACTTCCTGTTCGAAGAGCGGAGAGGTTTCTGCGAGCAGATCGGAACCAGCCTGGTCGTGTTGTTGCGCTCCCTTGGCATCCCCGCCCGACTGGTCATCGGATACATCCCAGGAGAGCGCAACCCGTTCACAGGTCTGTACGAGGTCAAAGCATCTGATGCCCACAGTTGGACCGAGGTGTACTTCCCCGGCTACGGCTGGCAAGGATTCGACCCGACGGCTGAGGTGCCGCTCTACGACGGTGAACAAGGGGGCAGGGCCGGCA
>JBLYYS010000358.1:0-3247 GCA_048550235.1 Acidimicrobiia bacterium
CGGCCGATCAACCCGGCTGCGAACTCCGCCACGAAGAACCCGGCGTTGATGATCAGAGCCACACGAAAGACTTTTCGCTCGTCGGTCACAACGCCCAGATCACCTGAGACGCTCGCTCCGGTGCCGGCAAGTTGGGTCGTATTCAGATCCAGCCCATCGAGCGCCCCTTTGATCATCTCCGGATCGGAGGAGTGGCGGACGGCAACCGTGCGCTCATCCAGGTCCACCATCACCGCTTCTATCCCCTCCACAACCTCAAGACGCATCCGGACCAACTGCTCCTCGGCAGCACAGTCCATACCAGCCACCCGGAACACCGTCGTAGTCACCTTGCCCTCATCTCGCCGCCGGGCCGCCGAGCTCGTTCATCGGCGGGGGACTATCGAACAGATCGCATCTGGGTCGCACGTTTCCGGTCCGATCTCGTGTCCCGCCTCGAGCATTCGATCAAGTTCGGTCTGTAGGGCACCAAGGTGTTCGAGCCGGCTCGCGATCTCGACCCGTTTCGCCTCGAGCAGCACCATCGTGTGTTGACATGGGGCCTCACCCTCACTCCGGATCGCGAGAATGCTGCGGATCTCGGCCAACCTGAGCCCGGCATCCTGCGCCGACCGCACAAACCGGAGCCGGAACACGTCCGCAACGTCGTAATCCCGGTACCCGGCGGTGGTGCGGGCCGGGTCGGGCAGGATCCCCTTATCCTCATAGAAACGGATGGTCCGGGCAGGGACTCCGCTTTTCGCGGCCAACTCACCAATCAACATGCCCGCACAATACCCCTTGACCTTCCACCACGGTGGAAGCCATACGGTGAAGGTATGGAAATCACGCTGCTCTACTTCGACGACTGCCCTAACTGGCAAGACACCGACCGGATGCTCACCCGGCTGGCAACCGAGTCTGGTTACGACCTCACCTACCAACGGGTTACCACCCACAATGAGGCTGCCCAAGTCGGATTCCGAGGCTCCCCCACCGTGCTTATCGACGGTGTCGACCCCTTCGCCGACCCCCATGCACCAACCGGTCTGGCCTGTCGCGTGTACGCGACACCCGAAGGACTCCGCGGATCACCAAGCGAGGACATGCTTCGACGCGTGCTCGCCGGATGAGCCACCCGCCCACCAAACAATCGACTCCGATCGAGCATCCTGACGTGGTAGCAGCAATCCGACTGAAGCGCCGAGTGCTTCTTCGGCGCTTCTCGCGGTGTCGGAGGGGGGACTTGAACCCCCACGCCCGTAATAGGGCACTAGGCCCTCAACCTAGCGCGTCTGCCAATTCCGCCACTCCGACGTGGAGCCAGCAGTATAGACCCAGTCGGCTACCCGGCAGATCGGTGCCAGAACGCGGCATTCCACGTATCGGGGAAGGCTGCGACGTGCTCGAAACCATCGAATGACGCCACCCAAATGGCGGCGGCGTTGGGCACCGCATACATCGGAACGATGACCACATTCTCCGCTAGAAGCTCATCGATTTCCTCGAGCCGGTCTCGCAGGTCCTCTAGGTCGAGGGTGCCGTCCAGAGCCGTGATGCGGCTCTGTAGATCACCGGCACTCAGCGATTCCGCGGAACCCTCGGCCCCCCAGCGGTAGAAGTTGTAACCATCATTCTCAGGCAACGTCGAGAAACGCGCTTCGAGGTCGGCAACTGCTCCAACCGGTCCCGGCGTCGCCCGCCATGCCCACTCCCCTAAGTCGAACGCTCCGGTCAACACACGATCCCGGAAGAACTCTCCGAGTTCGAGCAGTTCGATATCGACAGTTAGGCCGGCAGCTCCGAGCCGCTGCAGCAGCGCTCCGGCGATCTGGGTTCGTTCCAGACTTGTCGAAGTTGCGAAGTCCACGGTTGCACTCGTCGGTTCCAGATCCTCGATAGCGGCGGAGAGCAGTTCCGCCTGAACACTCTCGTCGACGGTGTAGCCAGACCAGGCCGCTGCCGAGGCCGCGGGCCACGACATGCCAACGACCGTGTCCAGAACGGGCACACGGTCTGCCAAGACGTCAGCAACTATCGCCGGGCGATCAATCGTTCTGGCGACAAACTCCCGGAAGGCGAGCGATTCGTTCATCGAACCCGGGTTCGCTTCGAACCTTCCAGGGCCAAACCCGAAACCAAGATGTTCATACTCCGGTCCGGCGGCTATTTGGAGATCGATAGAAGCAGATGAATCAAACTCGTCGAGCAGATTCGGATCGGCAGCTACCAACGCTGCGTCCACAGCCTGGAGTCGGAAGGCGGCGAGTAGAGCATCATCACCGGGATAGAACGCGACTTTCACGGAATCCAGATACGGAAGCATGTCACCAAGTTCATCGACCCGCCCGTACGCCTCGTTGCGAAGGAATCGGACGCTCTGCCCGGTGTCCCAACTGTCGAATCGGAAGGGGCCGGCGCTCATCCATGTCGCTTGATTCCAATCGGCCGCGAAGTCCGACTCCCTCGCCTGCTCCGCCGGAGCAATCACTGGAAATAGGGAAAGGAATCGAATGGAGGGCCGTTCCAACAGCATCGACACGGAGTCATCGGTCGCATTCACCGAACCGGGAACGATCAACCCGTGGAGTTCACGAAGATCGGGGCGGATCGGCAGCGCTGGATCGACCATGAGTTCGTAGGTGAAAGCAACGTCGTGGCCGGAGACCGGTGTGCCATCCTCCCAACGGGCTTCGGGGTCGAGTTCATACCGCAACGTCAGCGTCCCGTCTTCGTTGACGGTGAGTCCCCCGTTGTCGAGACTCGGAATCGATACCGCAGCCAGCGGCACAGGATCGTGGGTCTTGGCATCGATATCTATCAGACCAATCGTCCACAATTCGGTCACTACCTCAACGGCGGCAGCATTCCCTCCGGTCAGCAGAGGATTCAGCGATAGGGGTTCGCCCACGATTCCGAGGACTGCACTACCTCCCGTCGGAACTGAGAGCGGTTCAGTCGTCGTTGTCGACGCCGACCCGACGGTAGTTGGCGGCGAGGTCGCGGAAGTCGATGACGTACTGCTTGCGGCAATCGGGTCGTCGCCCTCGGTCAATTGAGGGATGAACATCCACAGTGCAGCAATCCCGATGACCGTGAGTCCGATGATTCCCAGCGCGACAAAGCGGCGCATGCCACTACCTCGTTCGGTCGGCTTCACCTGATGACGACGTTAGCCCAACAGCCAGGCAAGAAGCATGGTTGTCAAGGCGAAGACTCCGCCTGCAATCACCGTCAGACGATCCAAGTTCCGCTCTACGACTGTTGA
>JBLYYS010000359.1:0-12084 GCA_048550235.1 Acidimicrobiia bacterium
AGAATGGGCGTCGGAACCCAATACGCCCAATGCCGTTAGGCGCCGATCGGCGAGGACGGCCCGACCTGCACGCAGGCCGATGGGGCCGTGGGGGGCGAGAGCGAGCCTCAAGAGCCCGGATCGCTCGGAACCCAGGTCCCGATTGGAGTATCGGGTGAGGGGGTCCGACGAGTCTTGAGCAGAATGGCGACAACTGCCGCGATTATGCCGAGGGTAGGAAGCAGCTTTCGGGAGTTCACAGTCTGGAGTGTAGAACCGACTGGTCAGGAAGCGGGACGGAGACGGCGTCTCCGTCGGATCACTCTGATTTCCGCCTGGGTGTGACCTCCCCACACTCCGTAGCGTGGATTCGCAGCGACGGCATAGTCGAGACACCCCTCTTGGACCGGACACCCGGCACAGATCGATAGTGCGGTCTGGAGAGCATGTCCGCTTGGCCCGGCTTCCCCACCGGCGAAGAAGACCGCAGGGTCGTGTGATCGACAAGCGGCCAATTCGCGCCATCCGTGTTCTGAATCTGAATCCATATCGTCAATACGGTGCCGGTCGGGCCCATGGATTCCCGCAAATAGGCCGCCCGACCCATTACCAGACTCCACCACTCTGCGTAGTATTTAGGGGCGAGTTGGTACCTGGGTTCGATTGGACCGAGGGGACCTTCCTGGGCATGGAGAGCACGTGGTTCCCCCAAGGACTCTTCCGGCGTGTTTGAAAAGCCCGGGCTCGGACACGAGCGTCCGGCATCCAACCCGGGCGCTCGTTGTCGGTGAGTCCCTTCGTGAAGCGCGGGCGCGCTGAGTGCTGATATCGCGGTTGTGGGGTATGCGTGAATCCCTCCGGAGACGGAGGGATTCACCTATGTCAGGGTGTAGCGGGAGCGGTGTCTCGAGGGGCAAGTCCTGCTTTCAGAAACAGCCAGGGAGCGCCGTATGCTCCCCACAACCCGACCAGTGCATATCGCAGCAGTCGAAGTAGCAGTGCCGGTTCGGCGTCACCGAAGAGAGTGCGGAGTCCCAGCCACAATCCTCCGAGGATCAGACCACCAAGCAAGAATCGGGCAATCCGCGCAATGATTGATCCGGCGGCTGAGAAGTGTAGGAAGCGGCGCTCGAGGACAATGCCGATCGAAAGCCCGAGAAAAGTGGCGGATGCTGTCACAACATCCTCCGAGGGGAAGGCGGCCATGACGAGTAGAGGAACAGCCGCAGCAAGGCCGATTTGGGTGCGGAGGGTTTGCGTGCAGAACCAGTGCTCGATCGGCCGCCCGTAGCTGCGCCACAACAACAGGATGAGCAATCCGAGCAGAACGCCGCCCAACACGTCGGTAGGGAAGTGGACGCCCAAGTAGATTCGCGATAGGCCGACACCGGCCATCATGAAAACCGCCAGGAACCACATCCACCGTCGCCGCGTCTCGGAAGCGATGAAGCCCCAAATGACTACTGATGCCTGGGTGTGCCCACTAGGTAGGCCGTAGCCACCGGCATCGACGATCGGTTCGACCCGGCTGTCGTAGGAGAAGGGTCGTGGCTGGGCTCCGATCTCTTTGGCGGTTGCGTTGATCAGGCTGGAGAACAGCGTGATGACCATCAGCCGCACCCCTAGGGACCTGTCGATGCTCCAGTAGACGAGCGGAAGCAGGATGAGGAAGAACTCTTCGTCGCCGAGGAAGGTGAAGAACTTGAAGATAGCGTCGAGGTCCGGGCTGAACTGCTGGAACCAGAGAACTACGTCGATTCCCCAATCGAGCAATGACTCCACGGAAACTCCCTTCGTGTTGCGGGAGGGTACCCAATAGCGCCCGGCCTTGGGAGGAACCCGCAGGTTTGGGCCGGTCGATACTATCCACTTCATGAAGATCTACTTCGCCGCATCCATTCGCGGTGGGCGAGACGATGACGATCTCTACCGAGCTCTCATCATCGAACTTGCCCGCTTCGGGAACGTCTTGACAGAGCACATCACCCATCCGAACGATGTCGAGCAAGGAATGACCGACAGGCAGATCTATGAGCGCGACATGGGTTGGCTGCGGGAAGCGGAGGTCGTGGTGGCGGAGGTAACGACACCGAGCCTTGGCGTCGGATACGAGCTGGCAAGCGCGCAGCAACTCGGCAAACGGATCCTCTGCCTGTTCCGACCCTCGAGCGGACAAAGCCTGTCGGCAATGATCTCGGGGGCAGAGGCACTGACAGTTGTCGAGTACGAAACGCTCGAAGAGGCAACGACGGCGATCGAAACGTTTCTTATCTAGACGGCTGGGAAAATCCGCCTGTTGGAGTCTCCGACAGTGGAGTTCGTGAACCCGGTGGAGCTGAGGGGGGTTTCCGTATACGGAGTCGTCGGCAACACCCGTAGCGTAGAAACTGTTGAGGAGTCGACGGGCGCCTTCGGGCTGGTGGTCCCAGAAATCGGCGGAGTGTCCAAAACAGGGGTATGTCTCCCCCTCAATACGAAACCACCCTGGGGGATTGCAGTGGGTGGGTGGTGACGGCCCACCCCGGCTCGGCGGACCATGACGACATGGATACTCGCGCACAAGACAGGTAGCCGGCATGGGCTCAGCAGTTGAAGTGACTGACTTTCGGAAGCAATACGGCGACTTTGTGGCAGTCGGCGGTATTTCGTTCAATGTTCAGTCTGGTCAGATCTTCGGTTTGCTTGGACCGAATGGCGCCGGCAAGACCTCTACTCTCGAATGCCTGGAAGGTCTGCGTCCACCCACCGGTGGCACCTTGCGGGTGGCAGGAATCGATCCGGTCCAGGAGCCCCGCAAGCTGCGCGGTGTGATCGGTGTGCAACTCCAGACGGCTGGTCTGCCGGAGACCATCACCCCGACCGAAGCGATGAGGATCTTCTGTGCCTACCACCGCATCGCCCCTCGGGAGGATCTGTTGAATCGCCTCGGCCTGACCGACAAGGCCGACGCCCAGTACGCGGAGATGTCCGGTGGTCAGCAACGCCGGCTCGAGCTGGCTTTGGCGATCGCGCATAATCCTCAAGTGCTCTTCCTGGACGAGCCAACTGCTGGGCTCGACGTCCCGTCCCGGGCCGAATTGCACCGGCTGATCCGCGAGTTGCGAGCCGCCGGCACCACCATCATCCTCGCCACTCACGACATGGCCGAGGCCGAGGAGCTGGCCGATCGAGTCGCCATCCTGCTGGCCGGTGGAATCGCGGCTATCGGTGCGCCCCGCGACATCACCTCGAAGGGAGCCGGCCTCACCAAGGTGAGTGTCCGCACAGAAAACGGCAGCCTCGGCTCTGCCGGACACGCCTTCCCGGCGGTGGAGCGTCATCACCAGGAGGATGACTACTCGGTATACCTCAGCAGCGACATCGGGCCGACTGTCGGCGCCATCATCACTTTCGTCGACGCCGAGAGGGACAATCTGATCGACTTGCGGGTCGAACGCCCATCGTTGGAAGACCGTTTCCTCGAGCTCGCCACCTCGGGAGGCGGATCATGAACGCCTTCGCCGCCCATTTCGCCTTCGAGTTCCGGGCCGGGGTTCGCAACAGAACGCTGCTGCTTCTCAACTACCTATTCCCTCTCGGCCTTTATCTGATGTTGGGGTTCATCCTGATCGGACTGAATCCCTTCTTCCAGGAGGTGATCATCCCCGGGATGGTGGTGATAGCGGTGATGGCCGCCTACCTCCTAGGTCTCCCCGAACCGCTGGTCGGCGCTCGCGAGAAGGGTATCTTCCGCAGCTACAAGATCAACGGGGTACCACCCTCATCGATTCTCAGCATTCCCACCCTGACCACCGGCGTGCACACAGTGATCGTGGCAACCATCATCACCGCCACTGCTCCGGTCCTCTTCGATGCTCCGGTGCCGGTCAATTGGCTGGGCTTCCTGGTTTCGTTGGTCGCCATCATTGTTGCCACGGCCGGGATAGCAGTCGTGATCGGAGTGGTTTCATCCAACTCGCGGGTGGTGATCCTCTGGTCACAGTTGGTCTTCATCCCCTCGATGTTGTTGGGCGGAATCATGATCCCGTATGAGGAACTGACTCCGGGGGTAGCCAAAGCCTCACAACTCCTACCGGCCACTCAGGCGATGAATGCCTTTCAAGGGTTGGCTATGGGCGAGATTGCTGATTTCAACCCGTGGGTCTCGATCGTGTCGCTCCTAGCCTGTGGCGTCGTGGGGTTTGTCCTTGCGCTGTTCCTATTCAGTTGGGACAGCCACAACACGGCCCGGCGCGGCCACCCAGCGCTTGGTTTCCTTGTCCTGGCACCCTTGGCTTTGACCCTGTTGTTCTGAGCTGCCCTCCCGCGAGGCGGCGGGCCGAGCGGAGGGGAGTCATTTCCCTGTCGTCCGAATGAAGAGAAACCCCCTCTGACGAGGGGGTTTGTTGGTGGGCCCACCTGGACTTGAACCAGGGGCCTCATCCTTATCAGGGATGCGCTCTAACCAGGCTGAGCTATGGGCCCGTGAAGGAGTGGATCATACCAGCTGGCCGGTGGTGCTCCTCCAGAGAAACGAAGCATGAGTGTCTGCGGGGGATCGTCAGTGTCTGGGAATATGTGCGGTGTGGGCCCACAAGAAGACCCCCTACCCCCGGCGCCTCGTTCCTCGGCACCGGCGGTACCTTCCCCCTTGCAGGGGGACTATTCGTTGCGGCGACCGGCGTGGAGATGATCGGACTTGAACCGACGACCCCCTGCTTGCAAAGCAGGTGCTCTGCCAACTGAGCTACATCCCCTTGTCGGCCATATGATACGTCGACTTGCCGATCATGCCAGATGGGATTTGGTCGAACCTTCTTCAGACCCTGAGAATGCGTACGATGTACCCCACATCGGATTGAAGGAGTGCTGCCATGAGAAACGCCGTAATCGTCGATGCCGTTCGTACTCCCGTCGGAAGGCGAGGGGGCTTCCTGAAGGATTGGCATGCCGTCGATCTTGCCTCCGAGCCGCTCAAGGCACTTGTCGAACGAAACGACCTCGATCCGGATCGTATTGAGGATGTCATCCTTGGGTGCGTCACCCAGACCGGTGAACAGGGAATCAACGTCGCCCGCAACGCCGCGTTGGCCGCCGGCTATCCGGAACACGTTCCCGGCACGACCGTCGACCGCCAGTGTGGATCATCCCAGCAAGCCGCTCACTTCGCCGCCCAGGGGGTTATGGCAGGCGCCTATGACATTGTGGTCGCCGGCGGAATTGAGTCGATGACCCGGGTTCCGATGGGGTCAAACGCACAGGGACCGGGTTCGCCCTTTGGTCCCCGGATGAGTGACCGCTACGACGGCCGCCTGGTCCCTCAAGGCCTTTCGGCAGAGATGATCGCTGAGAAGTGGGGTATAAAGCGAGAGGAGATCGATCAGATCTCGTTGGATTCGCACCAACGCGCAGCCACGGCTACGGACGAAGGTCGATTCGCAAGCCAGATCTTGCCGATAGAGACACCGGAGGGCGTCACCACCACCGACGGCGGCATCCGCCGCGAGACCTCGCTGGAGAAGTTGGCGTCCCTCAAGCCTGCTTTCAAGGAGGACGGTGTAGTGACAGCGGGCAACTCGTCGCAGATCTCGGACGGCTCGGCCGCCGTCCTGATCATGGGCGAGGACACGGCCGACCAACTAGGCCTAGCACCGATAGCACGGTTCAAGGCGTTTGCGGTGACGGCGGCAGATCCGGTCATCATGCTCAGCGCTCCGATCCCGGCCACGACGATGGTTCTGGAGAAGGCCGGAATGTCGATCGACCAGATCGACATCTTCGAGGTAAACGAAGCTTTCGCGACGGTGATTGCCGCCTGGCGCCAGGAACACGGGCGCGGCGATGCCGAAGCTCTCTGGAATCGGACCAACGTGAATGGTGGCGCCGTTGCCCTCGGCCATCCTCTCGGAGCGTCTGGTGCTCGCCTGATGACAACTCTCGTCCATGAGATGCAACGCACCGGGAGTCGCTACGGCCTGCAGACGATGTGCGAAGGCGGCGGCATGGCCAACGCGACGATCCTGGAACTGGCCTGAGAAGGGCAGTTGGCGGTTAGTTTGCCCCCCTCGCCGGCAAGCATCAGCTTGCCGCCACTCCCCCCTGCGGTGGGAGAAATGGTCGCATGGTCAAGTTCCTGATTGCAGTCGCGGTCGGCGTGGCCATTTGGACGGTGGCGATGCGGATCATCAGGATGCTCGCTGAGCCGCCGCCCGACGTGAATCCCGACGACATTGTGCCGACCGAGGTCAAATACCGGTGTTCCATCTGTGGGACAGAAGTGACGATGACGGCGGTGTCTACGGTCGAGTCGGCGGCGCCGAAACACTGTCGAGAGGAAATGGACGAAGTCCCCGCCTGAGGTCGAAGGCTTTGGGCGGGTCGCTACCTGTAGCTGGTTGTCATCAGGAAGCCTCCCCCGATGAACGCCAAGCCGACGATCAACCAGATGTTGTCCCACGACAAGAAGTAGCGGAGCAACACGAGAGCTACTCCCAAAGCCATGAACGCAAACATCAGGACCACGTACCAGGAAGGTGACGGCTCTCGGGTCACCTCTTTGGGCTTTCTCGACGGGGTAGGTCCTGAATACTTGGGTTTGCGTCGTTTGGATTCCGGCATGGGCGTAGAGGGTAGTCGCCTCGATTGATGGCTTCGACCAACAGTAAGCTCGGCGTCCATGCGAGTTCTCGTTGTCGACAACTACGACTCATTCACATACAACCTGGTCCAGTACTTGGGTGAGTTGGGCGCCAGTCCAACAGTCATCCGAAACGACGAAATGACTGCTCTCGAGGCGGCCTCGTTGCGACCGAACCTGCTCCTCATCTCGCCGGGACCGGGTCGGCCGGAGAGTGCCGGCATTTCGGTCGAACTCCTCCAGACGCTGGGAGCGGAGATCCCCAGCCTTGGGGTCTGTCTCGGTCACCAGGCGATTGTGGCGGCATTCGGAGGACGGATCGACCTGGCGCCCGAGCCCAAGCACGGGAAGACGTCCGAGATCCGTCACGACGGTAGGGGTGTGTTCAAGGGCCTCGAGATGCCATTCACTGCGACGCGGTATCACTCACTTGCGGCCGTGGAACTCCCGGACCAACTCGAGGCGTGCGCTTGGAGTGAGGACGAAGTCGTGCAAGGGATACGCCACCGTGAGTTACCGATGAGTGGCGTGCAGTTCCATCCTGAGAGTGTGTTGACCACGGAAGGCAAGAAGCTGCTGAGCAACTTCCTGGACTCCGCCGCCTGACCTCTTTTAGGGCTCCGCGGGGGCGGTGGTCGTGGTCGTAGGTGGAACCGTAGTAGTGGTAGTCGGAGGTGGCGCCTCACCGATGGTGACGGTAACCGTCGTTCCCGGTGCGACCTCGGTACCTGCTCCAATCGACTGTTCGGCGGCAAGGCCGTCGAAAGCCTCTTCGACCACGACGGTCGTAGCGCTTTCCCGGTACACCAGGTTGACCGCCTCTAGAGCCGCCCGTGCCGCTGCCGGCGTCATGCCCACAACGTTCGGAACCGGCACCGGTTCCGGCCCGAGCGAAATCCACAACTTCACCGTGGACCCGGCGGCGACGAGAGTACCGGCCTCTGGTTCAGTACGAGCTACTCGGCCAGCCTCGACGTCCTCGTCGAACTCCTCATCACGTTCGACGACCAGGCCGGCGCTTTCGAGGACGAACGTGGCATCAATGTCCGGTCGCCCGCGGAAATCCTCGAGTAGAACGGAATCGGGACCGGTCGAAACCCACAAGTCGATGGCCGTACCCGGTTCCTGCTTTTGTCCGGCAGCCGGGCTTTGATCTATCACGGTTCCGGGCGCCTGTACCTCGTTCGCTTCCTCATGGACTACCCCGACGGTGAGTCCGTTGAGGTTGATCAAACGCATGGCCTCGGTGAGGGTTTCCCCGACGACGGGTGGAACATTGGCTGCCCCAGTTCCCGTCGATATCAGAACGTTGACGTAGCTGTCGGTTTCGACCTCCTCACCGCTGGCGGGATCGGTCCCAATGACGGAACCGGCAGGCACGTCGGGATGGGCCTGGTTGACCGGACGGATCTTCAGACCGACATCCTGGAGAGCGGCCAGTGCGGCGTCCTGGGCCATGCCGGCCACGTCCGGAACCGCGACGAGGTCCGAGCCGTCTGTCGCCGTGCTGTTCATCAGTTTGAAGATCAGGAACAACCCAACTCCGAGTGCGACGAGGAGAGCAAAAGCCGTGAGGATGAACGGAACCTGGGAAGGCGGGCGTTCCTCGGCAAGACGGCGATAAGTCTCGTCGGGCGGAACGGTCGGAGGAGTGACCGTGGTCATCATCTGGGTGGGAGCATCGGCGGCGGGCACCGTCGCGGGGGCCTCGCCGCGCAGGAACCTGAGCAGGTCGGCTCGCATATCGTCCGCGGTCTGATATCGCCCTTCTGGGTCCTTACTGAGGGCAGAAGTGATGATCGTTTCCAGAACCGACGGGATATCCGCATTCAGCGTCGAAGGCGCAGTGACTGGAGTCGACACATGCTGATAAGCAACTGCCACCGGGCTATCACCCGTGAATGGAGGCATCCCGGTGACCATTTCGTACATCACGACACCGAGCGAATAGAGGTCGGATCTTTCGTCGGCGGTCATGCCCTGAGCTTGTTCGGGGCTGAAGTATGTAGCTGTCCCGATGACCGCTCCGGTTCTGGTCAACTCCTGGCTATCGTCCCAGGCGCGAGCAATGCCGAAGTCGGTAACCCGTACTGTTCCGTCCGGCGCCAGCAGGATGTTTCCCGGTTTGATATCGCGATGAACCAGGCCTGCGCGGTGGGCTACGGCTAGTGCAGCCGCTACCTCAGCCCCGACCTCACAAGCCCGGCGGGGGAGGAGTTGGCGCTCACTCTTGAGAACATCCCGCAACGTGCGACCTTCGATCAGTTCCATGACGATGAAGTACGTCGACCCGTCCTCGCCCCAGTCATAGATGGAGACGATGTTGGGATGACTCAGATTGGCGGCGGCCTGGGCCTCACGCCGGAATCTCTTCACGAACGCCTCATCCGAACTGAACTGGGAGTGCAGTACCTTCACGGCCACCCGCCTGCCGAGCAGGGTGTCACGCGCTTCATACACGTCTGCCATGCCCCCGCGGGCGATGTGGGAGACGAGCTCGTACCGGTCGGCGAGCGTGCGTTCAGTTTGCATTCTGAGTGATTGTAGGGGTCATGATCTCTGGAGCCAGTACTCGAATAGCTGCTGTGCGATCGGAGCGGCCACCGATCCACCGGTAGCGTTCTCGCCTGCGTTGCCGCCCTCCTCGACTACCACCGCCAGGGCGATCGAAGGATTCTCCAATGGGGCGAAACCTATGAACCAAGCGTGGGGCGGGCTGATCTCGGTTTCGGCCGTTCCGGTCTTGCCGGCCACCCTGACCCCGGAGACCGCCGCACGGGTCCCGGTTCCGCTGGCGACGACTTGTTCCATCATCCCGGCCACGACGTCGGCCGTGGCGGGGGAGACCGGCTTTGCCCACACCGAAGGTTGATGCTCCTCGACGATCTCGCCGGCCGCGTCGTAGATTCGCGCCACCATGAATGGTTCCATCTGATCACCGCCGTTGGCGATGGTGGCAGCCACCATCGCCATGAGAAGTGGGGTCGCCTGCACGTCCCGTTGCCCAAGACCGCTTTGAGCGACCGCCGGAAGGTCGGCACTGAACTCACCGGTACTGGGAAAGAACCCGGTGAGCGTCTCCCATTCGAACGGTATCTCCCTGTTGAAGCCGAAGGCTTCCGCCTGTTGCACCAGGCGTGAACCGCCGAGGTCCATCGCCAACTGTCCGAAGACCGTATTGCATGACCGGCGGAACGCCTCTCGGAGACTCACTTGATCGGTATCCCCACAAAGCGTTCCGGCGAAGTTGCGGATCACTGCAGTGGAACCCGGCAACTCGAGCTCAGTCGGATTGGCAAAGGTCGTATCCGGGCCCGCAATTCCAGACTCGATGGCGGCCGCGGCCGTGATCACCTTGAATGTCGATCCGGGCGGGTAACTTTCGCGACTGGCCCGATCCTTGAGCGGCTCGGCCGGGTCTCCCGACAGGGCCTCCCAAGCAAGCGTCCCGTCACTGCCGATGATGGTATTTGGATCGAAGCTCGGAGTGGACACAAAGGCGAGAACGGCGCCCGTAGTCGGATCGAGCGCTACGATCGCCCCGCGCTGGCCGTCGAGGGCATCGACGGCCATACGTTGGAGGTCGGCAACCAGCGTGAGTTCAAGGCTGCGGGCCTGGAGATCACGACCCATGAGGGCATCTATCAGGTCCGACAATGTCAGGTCGCGCTTGGAGCGCAGGTCGGTTGCATAGCTGGACTCGAGGCCCCAATCACCGAATAGCGACGACGTGAAGCCGACGCTGTGAGCGAAGAGTTCCTCCTGCGGGTAGCTGCGCACATAACTCCGCAGGTCCTCAGAGGTTGGTTGAGATATCGCCAGCCGGACTCCCGTCGAGTCGACTATCAAGCCCCGCTCCTTGCCTGAGATTCCGATCTGGACCCTCGGATTGCGAACGTCGTCCCGATACCCGGGACCCGCGATTGCCTGAATGTAGGTCACGTCGAGCAACAGAAGAGCGAAGGCGATGAAGACTGCGACCGCCACTTTTCTGATTGGACCGTTCATGCGGGTTCCTCATGAGACAGCCTGGCTAGGAGGGCGATGAGGATCATGTTCGACACCAGAGACGAACCGCCGTACGACATGAAGGGGAGCGTGATTCCCGTGAGTGGGAGGATCCGGACGATTCCTCCGATGATCAAGAAGGTTTGGAGGCCGAGCACGAACGTCAGTCCTGCTGCCAGCAGCTTTCTGAACAAGTCACGGGAACGGAGGGCGATTCCGAAACCAACGGCCGCGAGGAGCGCGTATGCGCAGAGGATGATGACCGCCCCCGCCAGTCCCAGCTCCTCGCCCACCGCCGCGAAGACGAAGTCAGTCTGGGCGAAGGGAATCAGGTCGGGGCGGCCCAATCCGACTCCGGCGCCTGCGAGGGATCCCGACCCCATGGCAAAAAGGCCTTGGGCGATCTGATATCCGGCACCGTCGAAGTCGCTGAACGGACGGAGCCAGGCGACGACCCGCCGCTCAACATGCGAGAAAGACTGCCAGGCGAATACCGCGCCGACGAAAAAGAGGAAACTGCCGATTGCCGGGTATGCGGCCCGGCCGGTTGCCATGTAGAGAAGAGTCAGGAACACAGCGAACAGAAGCAGCGAAGCTCCGAGGTCGCGCTGATAGACCAGCACTCCAAAGCTGGCAGTCCAGGCGACCAGTACAGGTACCAGTTGGCGGGGTTCGATGAGCCTGATCCGTCCGACGGCCCTGGTGCCGGCCGCGAGAACGACATGGCGGTCGGCCAGGTAGGACGCTAGGAAGATGACGATGAGCAGCTTGGCGATCTCGCCCGGCTGGAAGCGGATTCCGAGCGGCCCGGCAATGAACTCCACCCAGAGGCGCGATCCGTTGACCGTCTTCCCCCGCAGAGGCAGAGACCAAGTTTCAGGAAGGAGCGGCGCCATGAGCAGGGCCAGCGCTCCCAGGAGAAGTAGGTACCGGTAGCGTCGGAGAGGTTCGAGGCCCGTCGACCGAACGGCGAATAGGAGCGTGATCCCCAACCCGGACGCGATCAACAGCCACCATCGCTGCAGACCGGCACGCTCGGGGTCGAGCCGATAGACCATCGTCAACCCGACTGCGGTGATTATGGATACCAGGGGTAGGAGGTAGGCACTCGCACGGGGCGCCCATTGGCGGAGAGCAAGGTGAAGGGAACCGAAAGCAATAAGGAACACGAGGAAGGTCAACGCCACCTGCGCGTCGATCCCACCTCCCTCGGCGAGATTGGCCATTGCGACCCCGAACGCAGCTAGTGCCGCTGCTCCGATCAGGAACGCCGCCTCAGCGGACCGGTTCACGGCTCGACGTCGACGGCAACCACGGTGATGTTGTCGTGGCCCCCGGCCCGATTCGCCGCCTCAACGAGGGACCAGACCGCTTCTTCGGCGGTGCCTTGCGACAGGAGCGTGGCGATTGTTGTGTCGTCGATCATTCCAGACAATCCATCGGAACAAATCATCAAACGATCACCGTCGAACAAGGGTTCC
>JBLYYS010000360.1:0-3822 GCA_048550235.1 Acidimicrobiia bacterium
ATACGTGATTCTCGATCGGCGGGATGTGGCCCCCGACGCGATGAGAGCGCTCGCCCTGGAGACGCGTGATCGACTGACGTCAGGTATCGCCGTCGTCGGATCGGTGAATGAGGGCAAAGGAGCGCTCGTGGCTGCCGTTTCCAAGGACCTCGTATCGGCAGGTGTTTCGGCGGCAGAACTGATCGCGCCGGCGGCACGAGTGCTCGGGGGCGGCGGAAGTCGCGATCCGGAGCTAGCCCAGGCTGGTGGACCGCGCGGCGACGGGCTAGCCGAAGCGCTCGATATAGCTCGACAGGCGGTCGAGTCCGCACTCGGAGGTCTCTGACCTGTCCAGGATCATGGGAGTCGACTACGGCGAGCGCCGCGTTGGTGTGGCGCTGTCCGATCCGCTGCATATAACGGCGGCGGGGTTCACCGTGATCGATACGTCGACGACCGACGTGGTCGAGGCCCTGCTCGAGATAGCTAGAGAGCAAGAGGTTGAGAGAGTTGTTGTGGGGTTGCCGGTGTCATTGTCGGGCTACGAAGGTCCGTCCGCTCAAGCCGCTAGGGCTTTGGCCGATCACATCGCCGAGGCATCAGGCCTCCCGGTCGAGCTTGCGGATGAACGCTTCACGACGCGGACTGCGGAATCCGCCCTCCTTGAAGCTAACGTTCGACGGCGCCGCCGCAAGCAGTTGGTCGACAAGATTGCGGCGGCGGTGATGCTCCAAAACTATCTGGACAAGGCATGACGTACGATCCATTCGATTCTGATCAACATCTCGATGAGCCTCCACGCTCCAGCCGCTCGCTCGGCGTTGTGGTGGCCATCCTGGTGATTGCCGGTATAGCGATCTTCGGGGCCAAGGCCGCGGCCGACTGGGTCGGCGACCTCACAGACGGTACCCCGGACGACGTTACAACTCCTTCGGTGGATGCCGGGGAGTCGGTTACGGTGGAGATTCCGGACGGAGCCTCTGCCCGAACGATCGGTGAGTTGCTGGCTTCCCGCGGTGTCGTTGCATCTTCTCTCCAGTTTGAAACGGCGGTCCGTCTGGCGGGTGCAGATTCGGAGCTGCGGGCCGGGCAATACGATTTGCTGACCGGAATGAGCAACGACGATGTCATCACAGTGCTGATGAGGGGACCTGTGGTGGACTCGTATTGGATAACGGTCCAGGAAGGCCTCCGAATCGGTGAGGTTCTCGAGCGGATTTCTGCACAAACCGTCTTCACTGTTCCCGAGCTCGAAGCAGTGTTGCTCGATGGTTCGGTTGAGACCTCCCTGCTGCCGGGAGGGCAACCAGAGTCGTTGCAGGAATGGGAAGGGCTCCTGTTCCCCGATACCTACGAGTTCCTCACGGAATCGGGTCCAGAGGTAGTCCTGGGGTTGCTAGCCCGCACGATGGAAAACAGAGTGGCTGCCATAGATTGGTCGGATCTGGAGGCAGCCGGCTACACGCCCTATGAGGGGATAGTGATTGCCTCCCTGATCGAGTCCGAGACCAGGGTGGACACCGAACGTGAGTTGGTCTCCGCGGTGGTCTGGAATCGTCTGGAAATCGATATGGCGCTCCAGATCGACGCTACCGTCCTATACGCGCTCGGTGAGCGTCGGACCGGGCTGACTTTGGCCGACCTCGAGGTCGACTCGCCCTACAACACCTATCTGCAGCCCGGACTTCCCCCGACGCCGATAGGTGGACCCGGTAAAGCATCGTTGGAAGGTGCAGCGGCGCCGGCTGACGTCGACTTCCTTTTCTACGTGCTCACCAGCCTCGATGGCACCCACTCGTTCACCGCCGACTACAACGAGTTCCTGAACTTCAAGAATCAGGCGAAGGAGGACGGAGTCCTTCCATGACGGCTCGCTATGCGGTCGTCGGCAACCCCGTCACGCACTCCCTGTCTCCGGCAATCCAACAGGCGGCATTCGATCACGCGGGTCTAGATGCTCGATACGAGGCAGTCGAGGTCGATTCAAGAGGCTTGAGCGACGTGTTCCAGGAGCTGCGGGACGGCCGGCTGGCGGGAGTCAATGTGACCATGCCGCACAAGCATCGGGCGTTTCAACTTGCCGACGTCGTTGAGGGCGATGCCCGCCGTGCCGAATCGGTCAATACTCTTGCCGTCAGCGGCGCGACCATTCGTGGGACGTCCACCGATATTCCGGCCGTCCTCAACGTATGGGACCAAAGAGAATTGCCGGTGGGATCTGCACTGATCTTGGGCAGCGGGGGAGCGGCGGCGGCTGCGTTGGTGGCACTGGAAGGGACCGGCATCTTCCTGGCTGCGCGGGCAAGCTCATCAGCTAGATCGCTCCTTGGACGACTCCAAATCGAAGGCGAGGTCGTCCCTTGGGGCACATCTGTTCCCGGCGCAGTGATTGTCAACGCCACTCCCCTTGGAATGAGGGGAGAGACTCTTCCGACTGGGATCATCTCGCAGTCTGCAGGGCTGTTCGATATGGCCTACGGAAGCCTCCCAACGCCATCCATAGTCACGGTCCGTGGTCTCGGCCTACCTGCGGCGGAAGGTTTGGACATGCTGGTAGAACAGGCCGCGCTCTCATTTGAGGCCTGGACCGGGCAAGTCGCTCCTCGAGAGGAGATGCGCACAGCAGCGCAAATCGCTCAAGGGTGGTGATCCTGACGCCGAAGTTTCGGAAGATGGGGTCAACCGAGGAGTAGAAACATGGCGTTGACAGGGACGCTCGAATCAATCCCCCTGCCCGAAGTTCTGCGGATGTTGTCTCGTTCCCGCAAGTCCGGGTGCCTCCGCGTAGATGCGGGTGGCCTACAGGGCAAGATATACCTGAGCGATGGTTGGCTCACCTACGCCACCACTCGCCGCGATCAGGATTTGCGTGCAGATCTCCTGTCGGCGGGTATGGTCGATGAAGCCGGCTGGAAATATGTCGAGCGCCGTGAACGCGGCATCGCTGAGGTACTCACCGAAGGAAATGAGCAAGAGGATCTGACTCAGTTCATCTCCGAGCAGATCACCGATGTGCTCTTCCGTTTGAGTAGGCCCGGGCACGGCACTTTTGATTTTGGCGAAGATGTCGGACCGCACTATCCGACTGAACAGCAGATAAACATCGAGGTCTGCCTCGACGAAGCCGAGAAGCGTATTGCCCAATGGAGGCTCATCGAAGAAGTCATTCCGGGCGTCAACTTCCGCCTCCGGATGGTCCAGGAGCTTCCGGAAGAAGCACGCGAGGTGACCATCACCGTCGACACCTGGCGGCTCCTGTCGGCCCTCAACGGGCAAGGGACGGTCGAGGAGGTCGCATCGCGGCTGGGAACCACCGATTTCAAGATCGCTCAAGTCATGGCACAGATGGTCCGCCAGGGCCTACTCGAGGTTGTCGATCAACTCGCGCCCGCCAGGTATTCGTACGGCGAAGGCGAGGAAGAGACCGCCGACCCGGAGCCGGTCGCGGACGAGAGTCCCGACGATTTCACCGTCTTGCGGTCCGGCGAGGAAGTCATCGACGAAGATGACACCGTCGATGATCAAGAGGTCGACGACACCGATCTCCTGCAAAGCGTCATCGAAGGATTCAGCGGGGACGAGGACGAACCGGCAGAGGGCACTGAGCGTTCCCTCGGACGCCGTCGTGGACTCGGCGCACTCGCTCGCGAACTCAGCGATCTGACAGAGTAGGAGAGTTGTGAGCGGGGATACGGGGCATCTGGGAACACTTCTCCTCGACGAGGGGCTGGTAACTCCCGAAACCCTGGAGACGGGTATGAGCCTCCAGGAAGAGACCGGGCGTCCGCTCGGTCGCGTCCTGGTGGAAGAGGGGCTCGTCGAAGAGTCTGACCTGGTCCGCGC
>JBLYYS010000361.1:0-6942 GCA_048550235.1 Acidimicrobiia bacterium
CCTGAACAACACTCCCTGCCGGACCGCTGAGACGGAATGCCAGCGCCAAACCGATGAGCATTCCGGCCAGATCCAGAGCCTCTTTGACGAATCCTCTCAACCAGCCCCTGACCAGCAGACCGGCAAAGTAGAGACCGAGGACAAAATCGAGCACTACCCCGCCAGCTCGATTCGAATCCGTTTGTTCGCTTTGCCCTTGCTCTCGGTCTTCGTCACGAGGACCCGACCCACTTCTGCCGTAGAACGAACATGAGTACCACCGTCGGCCTGCTTGTCCAATCCATCGATTTCGATCACCCGGATGGGGTCAATGAAATCGGGCAGCAGATTGACCTTGGTGCGAATCAGATCCGGGTCTGCCAGCGCCACGTCACGAGGAAGTAGGTGGACGTTGACTTGGAGGTCCCGGGCCAATTCTGAGTTGAGGACCTCAGCCACTTCCCGTCCGAAATCCATCGAGATCGACTCCAACTCGAAGTCCATGCGGGCCGACCCCGGTTCCATGTTCCCACCCGTCACCTTGGCATCGAAGTCGCGCCAGATCACTGCGGACAACGCGTGCAGAGCAGTGTGGGTTCGCATCAACGTGTGCCTCCGATCCCAGTCGATCACCGCCTCAACGTTCATGCCCGCCGTCAAGTTCCCACCGTCGATCCGATGAATGACGCGTCCACCCTTCTTGAAGGTGTCGAGCACTGGTACGGGACTTTCCCCGGAGATCAGCACGCCCGTGTCGCCAGGTTGGCCTCCTCCGCGCGGATAGAACACGGTTCGATCAAGCACGACTCCCTCTTCGGTGATCTCCCGGATCATGGCCGTCGTGGATCGCTGATAGGCGTCGACCGCGGCGATCTCCTCAGTCATGGACACTCCTTGAACGGGTCGTGGCAGAGTACCGCAACGCCCAAGATTCAAACAGATTGGCGATTCCGTCTATCAACCCGCCCCGGAACTGCCTAAACTCCCGCAGCACATCCTGCCCCTGGCAGGACTTACGGGAAGAACGACGCCGGCTTCCGGCGTCAGAGGAAGGAATAATCCTATGCGGAACAACTCATCCCTTGGGAAGCTCGTTCTGCTGCTCATGGTCTTTGCGCTGATCGTTGCCGCCTGCGGTGGCGATAGCACGGACACCACCGTGGCCGACGCCGGGGACGGCGGAGGCGACAGCGGTGCTGAAGCAGTATGCGATGCCGACCCATTCGGCTGTGTGGAAGTTGGAGACGGCGAGGCGATCACCATCGGTACGCTTCTGGTCATCTCCGGACCCAACGCCAGCCTTGGCCAGGACAGCCAGAACGGCGTCGTCATGGCCGCCGACAAGCTCGACGGAACGCTCGACGGGACCAACGGTGAGCTTCTCGGCCGCGCAATCGCCTTCAACCATCAGGACGACGGCTGCTCGGCCGAAGGTGGTCAGGCAGGAGCCCAGGCACTGGCTGCCGACCCCAGCACCGTTGGTGTTGTTGGAACGAGCTGCTCGAGCGCCGCGCTCGGCGTTGCCGACACAATCCTGAGCGACCAAGGAATCGCCATCATTTCGCCGTCCAACACCGGACCGGCGTTGACCGAAGCCGATCAGCACCAGGACTTCTACCTGCGTACTGCCCACAACGACAAGCTGCAGGGTGCCGCCGTTGCCAAGTTCGCATATAACGAACTCGGCGCACGTTCGGCCGCCACCATCCACGACGGCAGCCCGTACGCAGACGGCCTCCAGGCTGTGTTTGCGGACACCTTCGAGTCACTCGGTGGCACGATCACGGTGCGCGAAGCCATCCAGGTCCAGGAGACCGACTTCACGTCTGTGCTGACATCGATCGGTGCCGACAGCCCGGACGTGCTCTACTTCCCGATCTTCGCCGCTGAAGGTGGCCTGATCACGCAGCAGGCACGTCAAACTGATGGCCTCGCCGACACGATTCTCATTGGATCCGACGGCATGCTGTCAGCCGACTACGTCGCCGCCGCCGGCGATGCCGTCGAGGGTGTCTACCTCTCCGGACCAGACCTCTCGGCCTTCACGGGCGACCAGGACTTCTATGAGGGCGAGTTCAAGACCGCCTACCAGGAGCTGTGGGGCGGAGAGCCGGCCGCGGCCTTCCACGCACACTCCTACGACGCAGCCAACATGCTCTTCGACGCCATTGAAGCGGTGGCCATCGACGAGGATGGAACGCTGTATATCCCGAGGACGGCCCTGAAGGATGCCTTGTTCGCCACGTCGGGTGTTACCGGTATCACCGGAACGCTCAACTGCAACGACCTGGGTGACTGCCAGTCAACGGCAACGATCGCCGTCTATCAGGTGCTGGACGGTAACTACGACACCGCCAATCCTGTGTACAGCGAAGTCGCGAGCCTCGACGGATAACACTCGCAAGACCGAGGGGGGAGGCTTTTGCCTCCCCCCTCCTTGCACTACCTCATGACAGACACAGCATCAACCAACCAATCATCGCGTCGCCTCCGCTTCGAGCGGATCCCGATGCGGCGCATAATCCTGATAGTCCTCAGTGTCTCCATCATCTACGGCGTCATCGCCGGGAGCACCGCCACACTTCGCACCGGCGTCTTCAGCGCTGAGGACTGGCAGTCGCTGTTCATCAACGGCCTGGCCAGAGGGAGCGTCTATGCCCTGATCGCAATCGGCTACACGCTCGTCTACGGCATTCTCTTCATGATCAATTTCGCGCACGGTGAAGTCTTCATGGCGGGCGTCTACACCGCCTATTTTGTTGCGGTTGCCTTCGCAGGGAACGGATTCCTCAACAGCAACCCACTCCTGTCAATAGCCATCCTCCTCCTGATCTCGATGTCCGTTTCAGTATTCATCGCGGTCCTTCTCGAGCGGTTGGCTTATCGGCCGCTGCGAGGCGCTCCACGTCTCGTACCACTCATCACGGCCATTGGCGCCTCATTCTTTCTTCAGTACACCTTCCGTGGTCTCTACGGCGCCAACGTGAGGGCCTATCCGAACATCGAGATCCTCAACGGCAAATGGACGGTCTTTGGTATTGAAATGCTCAAGACCCAGGCAATCGTGATCGTTGCTGCCGTGGTTCTGTGGATACTCCTCTACCTATTCGTCGCTAGAACCAAAACGGGTCGGTCTATGCGAGCGGTCGGTGAGGACCGGGAGATCGCATCCCTGATGGGTATCAACGTTGATCGGACCATCGTGGCTACCTTCGCCATCGGCGGCGCGCTGGCCGGGGCAGCCGGCATCCTCTACGTGTTCCTCTTCAACCAGGTGATCTTCACCATGGGCTTCTTGCCCGGCATCAAGGCATTCACTGCCGCCGTTCTTGGCGGAATCGGCAGCATCACCGGCGCTGCACTTGGTGGCCTGCTCCTCGGCATTCTCGAGGCGGTCGGTCCAAACCTCTTCCTGACAGGAGCCGAGATCCCCTCTCCTAACCAATTGCAGCCCGTCATCGCTTTCGGAGTGCTGGTGCTGGTACTGATCTTCTTGCCGGGCGGATTCGTCGGAGCCTCCGAGGAGAAGCGGGCATGACTTCGCGAGCCGCTCTCAAACCCGGCCTGATCGGCGGAACCGTCGTCATTTACTTGTCGGCTATCGGCATGGTCGAGAGGTTCCAGGATCGCAACGTCATCACCGGGGTCGTTGGACTCGGCGTGGTACTAACACTGATCGCATTCGGTATCACTTCGTATCTGGCGGCGCGCAAGAGTGACACACCGTTGACCACCGGCCTCGCGGTGGGTACCGTCGCCGGCGCCCTGGTAGCGCTGGTGACTCTGGGGTTCGAAGGACTGATCAACGCCGGCCTGAATGTCCGAGGTATGTTCGTCAGCATCACTCCCGGCCTCCTCGAGACTCTGGAGTTCGGCCTCAGCCCGGTCGTAGGAGCGATCGTCATGGTGCTCGCCGCGGCGATAGTCGGGGCCGTCGCCGGAACTCTCGTCGGCCTCCAGGACCAACTCCGATCGGCCGTCGTGTACGCAATCGGAATCACCCTGCTCATGAGCCTCGGAGAGCCAATTCTCCGGGTGACTCTCGGAAATCTGAAGATCCCAACCGGTTGGCTGTACGAACTTGGGGGCCTCACGATTGCGGGCACCATCATCATCCTGGCTTTGGCTTTCGGTCTCCGTTGGTGGTGGATGAGCCGGGCCGACATTCGTTCCGAGGCAGCTGCCCATATGCCGGAAGGCACCAGGCGCACCTGGGGTCGGGCCTCCCTAACGGTTGCCATCCTGGCACTGATCGCTCTCCCGTGGATCGTGGGACCTTTCGTCAGTGATGTGCTCGGAACAGTCGGCCTCTACGTACTGCTCGGCCTCGGTCTCAACATCGTGGTGGGATACGCAGGTCTACTCGACCTCGGCTACGTGGCCTTCTTTGCGGTCGGCGCATATGCGGCGGCGATATTCACATCACCGGCCTCTTTTCTAGTCACCGAGGAGGGCCAGAACTTCGCGGAAGCCGGTTTCACCAACCTCTGGATCGCACTTCCTTTCGTCGTCATAATCGCGGTGATCATCGGCGCTGCAATCGGCGCCCCGGTTCTTCGGCTACGTGGCGACTACCTAGCCATCGTCACCCTCGGTTTCGGCGAGATAATCCGAACGCTGGTCTTGTCCGACTGGCTGGCTCCCTACCTCGGCGGTGCCCAAGGCCTGACACGAGTTCCGGCCGCTCCGCCCGATTCCTTTGACCTGCGCAACCCCCAACACATCTACTACCTGATCCTGGCCTTCGGCTTGCTAGCCGCATACATCTCGTACAGGCTGGTCGATTCGCGGGTAGGACGAGCTTGGGCGGCTATGCGAGAAGACGAAGACGTCGCCGAGGCGATGGGCATCAGCGTTGTCCGCTACAAGCTCCTCGCATTCGCCATGGGTGCCGGAGTCGGCAGCCTCGGTGGAGTTTTCTTCGCTGCCAAGATCGGCTCGATCTTCCCCAACAGTTTCGGGCTGCAAGTCTCGATCAATGTGCTGGCAGTCATCATCCTCGGTGGGATTGGCTCCATACCGGGTGTGATCGTGGGTGCCGCTGCCCTCGTCGGTCTTCCCGAGTTGCTGCGTGAGTTCGGCGAGTTCCGCCTGTTGATCTACGGCGCCATTCTCATCGCCATCATGATCTTCCGACCAGAAGGGCTGCTACCAAACAAGCGGCGCCAGCGCGAACTGCATGAGGGAGACGACCCGCCGCCGGCCGACGTTGTTGAGGAGGTTCCGTCATGAGTCACCTCCTCGATCTGCAAGGCGTATCCAAGCGCTTCGGTGGCGTGCAAGCAGTAGACAGCGTCGACTTCTATGCCGATCCAGGCGAGATCGTTGGTGTCATCGGGCCCAATGGTGCCGGCAAGACGACCTTGTTCAATATCGTCACCGGTTTCTACTCGCCTGATGCCGGCAAGATCAACTTCGACGGACATAACCTGGTCGGCCTCAAGCCGAACCAGATCACCCGGGTCGGGATTTCCCGCACATTCCAGGCGGTGCGACTCTTCGGAGCCATGACTGTTCTCGAGAACGCCATGGTCGGACAACACACGCGGACGAAAGCCGGCATCTACGGGGCCCTGTTCAATACCGGTCACACCCGGGCGGAAGAGCAGAAAGTGCACGCCGCCGCCATTGAGTCTTTGGCCTTCTTCGAAGACCGCCTCACACCGCGCATCAACTCGCTTGCCTCGGAACTCGCCTACGCCGATCGTCGGCGCCTCGAAATTGCCAGAGCAATGGCAACCGAGCCGCAACTGCTGCTACTCGACGAACCGGCTGCCGGCATGAATCCGGCCGAGAAGGACGGGCTCATCGAGCTGATCGGGCGCATTCGCGACGAGAAGGGATACGCCATCGTCCTCATCGAGCATGACATGCCGGTGATCAAGGGCGTCTCCGACCGAGTCGTGGCGCTCGACTATGGAAAGAAGATCGCGGAAGGCACCTACGACGAGGTCGCAGCAGACCCCCAAGTGGTGGCGGCATACCTCGGTAAGGCCGGATCGGAGGATCAATCATGACCGATGCCATTCTCAGCCTCAGTCATGTCAGCGCCGCCTACGGCCCGGTTCGCGCTCTCACCGACATTTCGCTGGAGGTTGCCGAGGGAGAGATTGTCTGTCTTCTGGGCTCGAACGCGGCAGGAAAGTCGACGACTCTCCGAACCATCCTCGGCATGACCAGAGCCAGCGGAGGCGAGATCATATTCGACGGCGAGCGCATAGAGTCGCTGACCACACCCGAGATCGTGAGCCGTGGGTTGACGATGGTGCCGGAGAATCGACGTCTTTTCGGCAAGATGAGCGTCAGAGAGAACCTCGAAATTGGAGGCAATCTGCGCGAGGACAAGGATGAGATCCAGAAGGACATCGAACGCGTCTTCTCGCTCTTCCCCCGGCTGAAGGAGCGGATCAAGCAGCGAGCCGGAACGCTGTCCGGAGGTGAGCAGCAGATGCTGGCCATCGGCCGTGCCCTCACTGCTCGGCCGAAAGTCCTGTTACTGGATGAGCCATCGATGGGCCTGGCACCCATCCTCGTCGAGCAGGTCTTCGATACGATCGAGGAGATCAACTCGCAGGGCACCACGATCTTCGTGGTCGAGCAGAACGCTCACATGGCCCTTTCGATTGCCGACCGCGGTTATGTCCTACAAACGGGGTCGATCGTGCTGGAGGACACCGCCGAGAATCTCCTCGAGCATCCACAACTGTCCGACGCCTACCTTGGCGAAATGGAGTAAGGCCGGCCTCTGTGGATAGTCCCCCGGTCAGGGGGAAGGTACCGCCGCCGAAGGCGGGGGTAGGGGGTCAAAGGTAAGAGACGCCAAAGACCCCCGAAGTCATTGAGACTCCTCACACCACAGAAGCGACCGAGGCTGATTACGAGAATCCCCCCTACCCCAGCGGCAACAGCCGCTGCGGTACTTTCCCCCCAAGGGGGGACTATCCCAACTCTGCCTCCGGTCAG
>JBLYYS010000362.1:0-2946 GCA_048550235.1 Acidimicrobiia bacterium
AAGTCGCTTACACCTGTCCGATCGGTAGGCTGCCGCCGATGCTGAGGTCATTGGTACTGGGGACCGTTCTACTGGTCGGTGGTTGTTCATCCGGAACGGCGACCGTGGAGTCGACGCAACCACCGACAACCCAAGCGGAAACGACGGCGACCTCTACGTCGGTCACCCCCACTACGGCCGAGATCGCACCGCCGGCTTCGACGACCACGAGTGTTGCGGCTGCCACCACGACAACCGTGATCGTGAACGGCATCAATGAGATCGACTTGACCGTCGTGGCAGGTGAGGTGGCGGAAATCACCGCGACGCTCGACGAAGAGGTTCAAATCACTATTCGGTCGGAGGTTGCCGACGAAGTCCACCTGCATGGATACGACCTCCACGCCGATGTTGGACCCGGCATGCCGGGTGTTCTGGTGTTCGTCGCTTCGATCCCCGGGATCTTCGAGATTGAATTCGAGGGGTCGGGAAACCTGATCGCGGAACTGCGGGTCGATCCGTGAGCAAGTCTGCAAGGGCATTGCTTGTCGCTACTACCTGTGCCCTGGTCGTTGGTATCGCTTCACCTGCTGCGGCGCACGGGATCGGGGGCCGGGCCGACTTACCGGTACCGCTTGGCTACTTCCTGATCGGCGCAGGAATCGTGCTGGTTCTGTCGTTTATCGCGCTGGCCGCGTTGTGGAAGACGCCTCGATTCCAGGACGGCCCGGTATCACGATCGACCGGCGTCACAGTCGGCCGGCGGTCTTCGGCCATCGTTTCCATCTTTGGTTTGTCGATGCTCCTGCTGGTGATCGCTGCCGGTCTCTTCGGGGTGCAGAACGGCACTCGCAACCTGGCGCCTGTGATGGTGTGGGTCGTGTTCTGGCTCGTCGTTCCGTTTGCCGGTGCTCTGGTCGGGAATGTCTATGCAGATCTGAATCCCTGGCGGGGGTTGTCCAGCGTCCTCATGGCCGGTGGCCAGGAGCGTGGCGAGCTCTTGTCACGCTGGGGCGTTCTGCCGGCGGGTGCCGCCTTCTTTGCTTTCACCTGGCTCGAACTGGTGTGGCCCGACTCCAGCAGCCCGCGGACTCTTGCGGTCGCGGCGCTCGTCTACACCCTGTATGTGCTGGCGATGACCGCATGGGCCGGACCCGTCACCGGGCTGCAGGTCGGAGAAGCGTTCACAACATACAACCGGTTGGTGAGCGCAATCTCTCCGCTGGGTCGGAGCGGCGACGGTCGGGTCGTCTGGCGTGGATGGTTGCGGGCGTTGTCGGTGGTCCCGCGCTGGAGGGGGTTGACCGTCTTCGTGATTCTCATGATTGGAACCGTCAGCTACGACGGGCTGTCCGGGACTTCGTGGTGGAGGGACTTGCTGGGCCAGGCGTCTGGAGAGATCTGGGCGGAGACGCTCGGAATGGTGGTGATCAGCGGGCTGATAGGGGCCGCCTACTGGGGTGCGTCGTGGGCCGCGGTGGCGTTGACCGGCGAGTCCGGCCTAGGAGCCGGGGCCGTCGCTGCGTCGTTTGCGCACACGCTGGTGCCGATCGCACTGGCATACGCCTTCGCTCACTACTTCACGCTCGTCCTGTTCGAGGGCCAGTTGCTGCTATCCACGATCTCAGATCCGTTTGGACAGGGGTGGGATCTGTTCGGGACGGCCGGACGGGACATCCAATACTGGCTTTCCGTGGAGGCCGTCTGGTACGTGCAGTTGGTTGTTATCTTGGCCGGTCACGTGGCCGGCGTGGTACTCGCCCACGATCGGGCACTGGTGGTGTTCTCCGAGAAGACTGCAGTCCGTAGTCAGTACGCAATGCTGGTTCTGATGGTGCTGCTGACCAGCCTGGGTTTGACCATCCTGGCCGCCGGTTGAGATGCTCCTATGTGCAGGCCGCAATCACCGGGCGAGGACCGATCGGATCTCGATGACCTGGTAGTTGATCGTCTCGACGTCGGTGTACGGGTCGAGTGGGTAAACACCGAGCGATGAACCGGCGCTATCGAATAGCTCAAACCGTCCGGTCCAGATCACCTCGATCGAGAGCGCGTAGGACCCCTTGGTTCCGTAGGCATACGTTCGGGCCGGGTCCTCTTCACTGCCGGAGACGGCCCGATAGTGCTCAACCGATGGTGTTGAGGTGACGCCGGGTTCGACGAAGCCGATCGAGGTGGAGTCGCCGTTGTCGAACTGCCAACGGACGGCGGCTATCCAGGCATCGACCTGAGTCGAGAAACCACCCGCCGACGCACGGACCGAGACCGTCGTCTCCGGCGGATCCCAGCCGGGAAAGCCGGGATCGAACCACAGCCACATCTCCATACCAGTCACTCCGGTCGGAGCGCCGTCGACGATGGGGCTGGGACTCAGAGATAGATTCGGTGCAGGCAAGGACTCCGAGGCTGCATCCCAGACATCGAGATCCGGAACAGGTGGAGGTCCGCAGTAGGGCCGGGTCACATCGCCGTTGTTGGGCCCTGGGTTGATGAGTTCTAGCCCGTACGCTCCTCCGATCAATCCGATTCCGTTGCCGCCGGGGATGTTCACGATGATGTCGTCGCCCGCAAGGTGTCCCCGGGCAGGATCGTCCCCATAGAACAGCCATTCACGCCACCGGCCCTCGTCGATCGAACAGATCGAATCAGGGCCCTCGAAGGAGTAGCGCAGGTGGAACCCTTCGGGAGCGGTGAAGGAACCGTCGGATCGAACCGAGACCCAGGTGACTACTTGGCCATCTCCGATCCCCCCTCCTCCGCGGCCCGGGCCGGCGTATGCGCGCGGAAGAGAAACGAACTGGCCGAGAATCAGCAGCGAGGTTGCGAAGGTGACGCGTGCCCTCATCCGCCAGCACCGAGATCTTCGCCAATTACTCCAATAACTCCGATCCGCCACCGGCCATCGTCGCCTCTTTCAAGACCGATCAGGGAAACAACAGCTTCCCACTCATCGTCAATGAGTCGAAT
>JBLYYS010000363.1:0-4759 GCA_048550235.1 Acidimicrobiia bacterium
AGTAGAGAACATATCCCCACCAACCACCCCAACGCAAACCCACAACCAACCAAGATTTCGCGACCCGAACACAAATTTCGCGAACTAGACAAAAGACCCGGCACCCAAGGCGCTCACGGTCTCGAGCTCCCTTCTCACCCCTCAGACGACGTCGCGCCGGTTGGCGGCGAAGAGGGCGATGGCAGCAGGCACAACGGCCCACATTCCGATGGCGGCAATCGCCGCTCCGATGCTCGTGGCGCTTTCCACGCCGGATATGACGTTGGCGATGGTCGTGGGTATCCACTTTGCGGTTTCGCTGACCGCTTGTACGGCTAGCGGCGGCAGGATGAGCAGCAGGACGATCGTGCCGGTGACTGCACCGCCCGTATTGCGGACGAGGGTGCCGATCCCGGCGCCGAGCACCGCACCGCCGCCGCCTGCGAGAGCCGACGCCGCCAGGACCTGCGCCAGATCAGCGGTAGACACCATGAATCCGTAGTCAGTCGCTGTGAGCCCGGCTGCTACCGAACCGGCACTGAGGCCGGCACCCGCGAGTCCGAGCAGGCTACCTCCGATACAGACCGCCGCCAGTTGCGCCAGGACGGCTTGGGCTCGGTGGGGGGTGGTCAGGAAGGTGAGAACCGCGGTTCCGTGACCGTACTCGCGGGCGACGGCCATGGCACCGAATAGCGCGGCAACCATGAGGGCATTGGCAGCGAACGCCATTAGTGACTGCTGGTCTGCAGCAGTCGAGATGAACGTCTTGCTGCCATCCATGTCTGTGCCAAACGCCACCGCGGCAGCGTTCCCTACGCCGATCACAACGAGCACGGCGAGAAAGGCCAGTGGCATCTTTGTGCTGGTCAGCTTGCGTAGCTCGGCTCGTACGGTTCGTTGCATGGTCATGACGCCTCCTTCGTGTTGGACTGGCGTCGGCCGCCAGCTGTATCTCCGGTCCAAGCAAAAAAGCGATCCTCGAGCGAGTCGTTGTGCCGTGACAGTTCATACAGGGCGATGCCGGCGCGGAAAGCTAGTTCCCCGATTTCGTCGAGCGAGAGGCCACGAACCACGAGGGTGTCGGGCTGCTCAGATTCGACAACGCCGCCCACGGCTTCGAGGGTGACCTGCAAAGCATCCGGCGAAGCGGCTCGGACGAGTGATGCGGATTGCCGCAGGTCGGCCAGCGACCCTTGGGTCACTAGTCGTCCCTGGTTGATGACGACGACATCGTCGGCGAGTTGTTCTACCTCGCCGAGCAGATGGCTGGAGACAAACACAGTGTTGCCTTCCGCTGCCCGCGCCCGCAGCAGATTCCGCAACGTACGGATTCCTTGTGGATCCAATCCGTTGCCAGGCTCATCCAGAACGAGAACCGGTGGATCGCACAGCAGTGCGGCGGCCAGCCCGAGACGCTGTTTCATTCCGAGCGAGTACGCACCGGCACGTCGGTTGGCGGCGGCACTGAGCTCCACGAGTTCCAAAACCTCGTCTACACGTTCCACGGGTGTCTCGGTGGCATCCGCCAGAATCCGAAGATGGTTTCGTCCGCTTCGTCCGGGATGAAATGCATCAGCCTCAACGCTGGCGCCCACCGTTCCGGTGGGGTCGGCAAGCTCGCGATAGGCCATGCCGTCGATGGTGGCCTGACCGGCCGTTGGCGAGGCCAGACCCAGCAGGATCTTCATCGTTGTGGACTTACCCGCACCGTTCGGGCCGAGAAAACCTGTCACCCGTCCAGGCTTGACCACAAACGAAAGATCGTCGACGACAGCCGCACCGCCCCCGTAGCTCTTGCTGACGTGCTCGATTGTGATCGGATATGACCGAGGTGTCGTACTGGTCTTCTGATCGGATATCTGCTGCATTGCCTCTCCTTGGGTCGTTGTATCCAAGGTATGCAGCAGAGGTGCGACTGTCTTCAGGCAACCGGGGGATCCGTGGCTCCGCCATTTGGGGGATATTTCTCAGGGCCCACCAGCGCGGTATCCGGACTGCTGGAAGTCGAACTAGTGGCCTATGTCGCTGTCGCCGGGCTTGACCAACCCGCTCTCATAGGCGAACGCTACTGCTTGGGCGCGGTTCGTCAGCCCGAGTTTGGTGAGGATGGCCGAGACATGGGACTTGACGGTTGCGGCCCCGACGAACAGTTCCTCGGCGATCTCGATATTGCTCGACCCAGCGGTGACGGCGACGAGCACCTCCCGTTCGCGACTTGTCAGTCGGTCGAGGCGAGACACCACCGATGAGTCGAGGGATGGCGGTTCCGCGAACCGGCCGATCAGCCGCCTGGTCACCGATGGCGCCAACAGGGCTCCCCCATCGGCGACGGTCCGAACCGCGGCCACCAGCTCCTCAGGCGAGATGTCTTTGAGGACGAACCCGCTCGCTCCAGCCCGGAGAGCTTTGTACACGTACTCGTCCGGATCAAACGTGGTGAGAATCAACACCTTCACTTCCCAATCGGCAGCGTCAACGATGGTCTTGGTGGCCGCCAGGCCATCCATACCCGGCATGCGGATGTCCATCAAGATCACATCGGGGCGATAGTCACGAGCCATCTCGATCGCAGCTGCCCCGTCTCCGGCCTCGGCGACTACCTCGATGTCTTCTTGCAGGCTGAGCATCACCGCGAAGCCGCCACGTAGCAGTGCCTGATCATCAACAACGGCAACCTTGATGCTCACTGTTCTCCAATCGGCAATCGTGCAGAGACCCGAAACCCGCCGCCGAGCCTTGGCCCGGCATCGAAAGTACCGCCTAGCAGGAGAGCGCGTTCTTGCATGCCCACTATCCCCTGCCCCGATCCCGGCAGCGTGTCTGTGCCCGTCCCCGTGTCTGTCACCTCGATGTCGACGTGACCATCGGATTCCTCAACACGCACCCGCGCCTCGGCGTCGACACCGCCGTGTTTGAGCACGTTGGTAAGTGCTTCTTGGACAATACGATACGCAAACAGATCCACTCTGAAAGGAAGCTCTGACGGGACATCCACGGCCAACCAGATGCTCATCCCGGTCTTTCTGAGTTGATCCACGAGCTCATGAATCTGTTTCAGGGCCGGTTGTGGATCGAGTTCGCCAAAGGCTGCCTCGGGACGAAGCACGCCAAGAAGATGGCGGAGTTCGTCGAGCGCCCTGCGCCCGGCTTCCTCTACCGCCCCAATCGCCTCAAGAGCCTGTTCGGGATCATCGGTAACCACCAGTCGGGCGACACTCGCCTGCACCGTCATCACGCTCACGTTGTGTGCGACAACGTCGTGAAGTTCGCGCGCAATACCGGCGCGCGCGTCGGCGATGACTTGCTGGGCCTCGGTGGCCCGCTTCCACTCCAGATACTCGGCACGCTCGCGGGCTACCTGGCGTCGGATTCGTATCTGCCGACCCACGTACCACGGCAGCGCCGTTATCGCGAGTGCCGTGATTACGTCAATGACAGGGTCGCCATCGCTCACCTGGCCGAAACCGACAACGGCGAGGGCAACAGTCAGCGCCGCCAGGCTGATCCTCTCATCGGGGAAGTAGCGGCCAACCGCATACAGCGACACCAGGATGTGAAACACCGGGTTGCCCGGATAGCCCAACGCCGCCCACGTGACCGTCATTGCAAGAGCAACGCCCAACACAGTTGGAGACCAGCGGCGCCGCCATAACAAAGCAACGCTGCCGATGGCCAGAAGGAGAAACCCAGCAACGGAGAGCTCAAAGACTCCGATCCCACCCTGATCAGCGAGGTTCACAACACTGAGGGCGAAGACGGCGACCGCCACAGCGACGTCCGCCCCAAGCAGCGGACGACGCACCGCGTCGCCGATCATTGAGGCACCGGCAACTGCCGGACTCGTTTCGGTGTCGCCGCGGGCCTGCGGGTCGGTCATAGGGCGAATTCTCCAGCGGTGACACCGAATGTGCCGGAGTCGCGGGCCAGGTTCCGACCGAGGTGTTCCGGATGCGCGTTGGACAGCTCCCGCGACAGGCTCGCGTGCGCCGCCTCTCGCGACGGTGTCAGGGTTGTCGCCACGGTTGATCCTCTCACCTGGAATCGACTCCAGGTTACCGGTGTCGATGGGGCCGAGACGCCTGCCTGGAAGTGCACGGTGCTCTTCAAACGAGCGTATTCCCCGGTGCGAGGTTCAGGGTTCGATCTTGTCCAGAGTCAGGAAGACCGCTTTTGCCATCTTCTCCTCCAGGGTCTGCCTCAGCGCCAGAATGTGGTCGGCTTCGTCATGAGCATCCAAAGCCTCTTGACTTGCCCACGTTTCGTAGAACACGAATCTGCCTGGTACTCGCGGGTCACGGTGAAGGTCATACTGGATGCACCCATCCTCGTTGCGGGTTTGAGCAACGACTCCCAACAGAGCCGATTCCACAGCCTGCTCCGTTCCGGGTCCAGCATCGATGGTGACGACGAGGGCCAGAGGGGAACTCACTTCTTCTTGGCCCGCTTTGCGGCTCTCTTCTCCTTGAGACTTTGGGCGGCCGGCTTCTTGGCAGCCTTGCTGCCCTTGTTCTTCGTTGCCACGATGGACTCCAGTCCGGCTGCCGCACACGACAACCGCAGTCATTGTGCCACGGTTCTCCAACTGACACCGGCACATTGCCGTGAGGCGATGCCTGAGGGAGTCTGGCTGATGCCTGAGGGCTGATGCTTGCAGGCTGATAGCTGAGAGCTGAGAGCGGGAACCGAAGGTTCCCAAACGCGGAAAACCCCGAGAAAGTTCTGACCGAAGTCTTCACCCTCTCGGGGTTCCCGAACCCCGCTCCATCTCGAAGTCCCGAAG
>JBLYYS010000364.1:0-10372 GCA_048550235.1 Acidimicrobiia bacterium
GGAAGAGAGAACGGTTGTGGTCTTCGTCGCTCCGAATCGATTCGCTACGGATGTGAAGGATCTGGAGCGGGTTTTGGGGTCAGAACGGCCCATCGCGGTGACTCGGGAACTCACGAAGCTCCACGAAGAGATCTGGCGAGGGACGCTCGGGCAGGCACTCGATGAATGGTCGAGTCGAAGCCCCAGAGGCGAGTTCACCCTGGTGATCGGGGGGGCGATCAGAAAGAAGCCCTCGCTCGAGGACGCTGTTCAATTGGCTAGGGCGCTCATCGCCGACGGATCATCGACGGCGGACGCGGCGCGCCAATCTGCCGACGAGACGGGGGTCGCGAGGCGGATGATTTACGAGGCTGTGCACGCAGACGACTCGTAGGTCGACGCCGACTCCATCCCTACCGACGGAACTCGACCGGTGCTTCTATGCGATCTCGCTGCGGCAGGTAGCGCAGACGCCTTTGCCTTTGAAGGCGCTCACGTCCTCGGTCGATCCGCAGAACGTGCACGTTGCTTCCAGCTTCTTGATAACGATGCTGTCGCCTTCGACGGCGATCGTCAGGTAGTCGCCTTCGCGGATCTTGAAAAGCCGACGAGTTTCAGCCGGGATCACAATGCGGCCTAGATCATCGATCTTTCGAGTCATGCCAGTATCCATGACACCTCGCAGTGGGTTGTCGGTGGCCGCCGCACCCTGTGGACGACCATGCCTCCCCCTCCGGGTATGAGTGTAGCCGACCTGGCTGGTTGAGGTTTCCAACGGCTCCGCGCCAACTACGCTCACCGGGTGATGGAACGCCTTTGGGTCGATACCCACTGCCACCTGCAGCTCAGCTCTCAGTCGCCGGACGAGATGCTGGATCGGGCCACAGACGTGGCCTGGATCGTCGTACCTGGGGTCGATCTGGAGTCGACGGCCGCGGCGGAGGCACTCGTTGCTCGCCATCCAGATCGATTGCTGTTCACGGCCGGGCTCCATCCGCACGATGCCGCCAGATGGCCCGAGCAGCGCGACGGATTGGCCGGGTTCTTCGAGCGATCGGTAGCCATCGGCGAGATTGGCTTGGACTTCTACCGGAACCTGTCTCCTCGCGACGAGCAGTTGAGCGCCTTTCGTGATCAGATTCAGGTAGGAATCGACCTCGACAAACCGCTCGTGGTACATGTGCGAGATTCGTTCCGCGAAACCTTCGAGATCCTCGACGAGTTGGGAGCGGGTCCCCGTACGGTTCTTCACTGCTGGACCGGTGGTCCGAAATGGACCAAACGGTTCATGGAGTTGGGCGTGATCTTCTCGTTTGCCGGACCGGTAGCGTTCGAGACAGGCGATACGGTCAGGAGAGCCGCAGCGGTCGTTCCGCCGGATAGGGCCATGGTCGAAACCGACACGCCATATCTGTCGCCACCGCCGTACCGTGGCGAGGAAAACGAGCCGGCCAGGGTGGCGCTGGTTGGCAAAGCTCTTGCCGGCGTATGGGGTGTAGAACCCGATGAGGTGGCGCGAATTACATCCGAAACGGCCACGCGAATCTTCAGGCGACGATGACCGAACCACAGAATCGCAGCGAGATGCGCGAACTCCTGACCAGGCATGGGTTGGCACCACGCAAGCCATTGGGCCAGCACTTCCTCGCCGACCCAAACATCGTGCGAAGGATCGTCCGGTTGAGTGGAGTGACCGTAGGGTCGCAGGTTCTGGAAGTTGGGGCTGGCACCGGGACGCTCACTCGCGCATTGGCGGCGACGGGGGCCAGAGTGATCGCCTATGAAGTCGACGAGAGTCTCTCACCGTTGCTCGATGAGACCGTCGGGGAGCTGCCGAACGTCGAAGTCCGAATCGACGATGCCGCCAACCTCGATGCCGGTGAACTCACCGGAGAATGGACTCTGGTTGCCAACCTTCCCTACAACGTTGGGACTCCGATCCTCCTCGATCTGCTTCGAACCGCACCGGCGATACGTCATTTCGTGGTGATGGTTCAACGAGAGATGGCGGATCGCCTGACGGCCGAGCCGGGGAGCAAGACCTACGGACTGCCGACGGTAGTCATCGACCTTTTTGCCAAAGCTCGCTTCGCCTTCTCGGTTCCTCCTCAGGTATTCGTTCCTCCGCCACAGGTATCGTCGGCGGTCGTCGAAATCAGCCGCCAAGAGACGGTTCCCGAAGAGGCAGCATTGGCCCTCGAACTCGCTTCCGCCGGCTTCTCGCAGAGACGGAAGATGCTGCGCTCGTCCTTGAGGAGCGTATCTGAAGATCCCTCGCAACTGTGTAGTGAAGCCGGAGTTGATCCATCCAGGCGCGCAGAATCCTTGACGAGTGCGGAGTGGCTGGCTCTGGCGAGGGCAGCAAAATGAGGATCAAGGCACCGGCCAAAGTGAACCTCTCTCTACGAGTTCGGGCCCCGGACGAGACCGGCTATCACCCACTGCTCTCTCTAGTGCAGGCAATAGAACCGATGGACGTATTGGACATTGACCTCGCCGATGAAGATGATCTCGACATCAAGGGCATCCGGCTTCCGGTCGACGATGACAACCTCATCTGGAAGGCGGTCCGGGCTGCCATTCCGGCGCGCAGGCGTGGATTGGCGATGCTGCTCGACAAGCAAATTCCGACCGCGGCCGGGTTGGGTGGAGGCAGTTCAGACGCCTCCGCCGCGCTGCTGGCCGTTGAGGTTCTCTTTGGCGTCGAGTATTCGGCAGCGATCGCGGCCGGAATCGGAGCCGACGTCCCGTTCTTTCGAGCTGGAGGCCTGGCCCGGATGGAGGGCTACGGCGAAATCCTCACAAAGTTGGAAAAGGCGGACGGCTACTCGCTGGCCCTGGTCGTCCCCCCGTTCGATCTTGCTACACCCCGGGTATATGGCGAGTGGGATCAACTCGACCAACCGCCAGGTCTCGCGGTTGAAGGCACGGATTTGCCCCCTTCTCTGCGGTCCCATGGACCTCTCATCAACGACCTCTACCCGGCCGCAATATCGATCCAACCGGCGTTGGATGACTGGCGGGCCGAGTTGTCCGTCCGTTGGAACCGGCCGGTTCTGATGTCGGGAAGCGGGCCCTCATTGTTCGCTTTCTTCACTTCGTCCGATGAGGCTGAAGAGGCGATCGACATCATTCCAACCGGAGCGCGATTCGCCCGGGCTGTGGCCCCCGTGTGGCACGGAACCCGGGTGGCGGCCGACGGGTAACATGGCGGCGCTGTGAGCCGCTTCGGCGGCACTGCCCTTGGGGGGTGGTGTAACTGGCAGCACGACGGGTTTTGGTCCCGTTAGTACGGGTTCGATTCCTGTCCCCCCAGCGAAACAAGGAGGATACGCGAATGGGCGTGAGGGTGGCTGTGCTTGCCGCTGGTCAAGGCACGCGGATGAAATCGAGTCTCCCCAAGGTCATGCACCGTGTGGCCGGGCGCACAATGGTCGATTGGGTGCTCAGAGCCGTCGGTGAGATCGGGGCCGCCGAGATAACCGTTGTCACCTCACCCTCGGGATCCGAACTCCGCGATGCTCTGTCGGTCGGAGTTACGAGCTGCATTCAAGAAGAGCAGCTTGGTACCGGCCATGCCACCCAGGTGGCACTGACCCAGTTCGGCGATCTTGCAGGTGATGCGGTTCTCGTCGTGCCCGGCGACACTCCTTTGCTGCGCCCTGAGACGGTTTCCGAACTCGTAGCGACTCATGTGGCGGCTGGAGCAGCATGCACGATGTTGACGACTCACATGGATGACCCGACCGGCTACGGGAGGGTGATCCGATCGGGTGACGGCAGTGTCGCCGCCATAGTCGAACACCGAGATGCCAGCCCGGATCAACTGGCGGTCGACGAGATCAACGCCGGCATCTACATCTTTGACGGTGAGCTACTGGCTGCTGCCCTCGGCAACGTCAGCCGGGACAATGTACAGGGCGAGTACTACCTGCCGGACGTGCTGGCAATCTTCGCCGCGGAGGGGAGGCGAATCGAGGCCGTATTGGCGGAGGCCGAAGAGGTCGCCGGTGTCAACAGTCAGACACAACTAGCCCAGGTTGCCAAAGTCATGCGCGGACTGATCAATGAGGAGTGGATGAACCGAGGCGTGTGGATGGCCGACCCGGATCAGGTCTTCATCGAGGCCGGTGTTCAACTGTCACCGGGAGCTTGCATCTATCCGGGCGTTCATCTGGAAGGTGAGACGGTCGTCGGTGAGGGCGCACGCATCGGACCCGACACCTACATCCTCGACGGCAAGGTCGGGAACAACGCTCATGTCTGGTACGGAGTTGTCCGGCAAGCCGAAATCGGCGACGGCGCCGAGGTCGGGCCCTACGTATCGCTCCGTCCCGGCACCGTGCTGCAGGCAAACTCCAAAGCCGGCACCTTCGTCGAGATGAAGAACGCCGTCATTGGTGAACGATCGAAGGTTCCTCATCTCGCTTACATGGGAGATGTGGAGGTCGGGGTGGGGGCAAACGTCGGAGCAGGCACCATCACAGTCAACTACGACGGATATGAGAAGCACCGGACCGTGATCAAAGACGGAGCAAAGGTCGGCTCGGATACGATGCTGGTTGCCCCGGTGACGATCGGTGAGCGAGCTTTCACCGGAGCCGGTTCGACGATAAGTCGCGATGTGTCGGACGGAGCTCTGGCAATCGAGCGCTCGCAGCAGAAGGAGATCCCGGGCTACGCTGACCGCCGCGAGGCGAGAAACCGTCGGAAGCTGGAGGAGAGCTGACATGGAGGTCGTGAGTCGCAAACGACTCATGCTGTTCACGGGTAGTGCGAATCCCACCCTTGCCGAGGAGGTTGCGGAACTCCTAGGCGTACGGCTGGGTGGACTCGAGCGCTCCGTCTTCGCCAACGGCGAAATCTATGTGCGCCCGACCGACAGTGTGCGCGGGACCGATTGTTTCGTCATGCAGAGTCATAGCGATCCGATCAACTTCCACATCATGGAGCAACTCATCGCAATCGATGCGTTGAAGCGTGCCTCTGCTCGCCGAATCACGGCGGTTGTTCCGTACTTCGGCTACTCCCGTCAAGACAAGAAGGTGATGCCACGTGAGGCTATCGCCGCCCGCCTGATGGGCGACATGTTCATGACCGCCGGCGCCGACCGAATCGCCTCCGTCGACCTGCACACAGGTCAGGTGCAGGGGTTCATTCACAAGCCATTTGACCACCTGACCGCACTTCCCGTCTTCACCGACTACTTGCGGGACCGACTGCAGGGTCCGACCACGGTCGTGTCTCCCGATGCCGGTGGTGTGAAGCGCGCAGAGAAGTACGCAAGGCAACTCGATGCATACGTTGCCTTCATCCACAAGCGACGTGAGGCCGACGTTCACAATGAGTCTGAAGCGCTCGCGGTGATCGGGAAGGTCGAGGGCCGTCATACGATCATCGTCGATGACATCATCGACACAGCCGGGACGGCAGTGAACGCGGTGAAGCTCCTGAAGGAGAAGGGGGCGCTGAGCGTTTCCATCGCTGCCACCCACGGCATTCTCTCGGGACCGGCTGTTGATCGGATCAAGAACAGCGAGATCGAGGAACTCGTGATCAGCAACACGATCCCGGCTTCGGCCGGAGTTGAGCTGCTGGACAAGGTGCGCGTCCTTTCTATCGCCCCGCTGCTGGCCGAGGCGATTCAAGCCATCTTCATGGAGAGCTCTGTTTCGCAGATCTTCCTGGGTGACAATCTCTAGACGGCACCCCATTGGTTGGCTGTAGATTCTGAGCTATGGAATCAGTTCTCATCAGCGTGCATACCGGAAGCCGTCGGGGCGCCTTCGACATCACCTCAGAAGTCGCGCGGTTCGTTTCTGAGCGCGGGGACGGCTTGGTGTCTGTGTTCGTCCCGCACGCCACCGCTGGAATCGCCGTGCTGGAGGTAGGCGCAGGAAGCGACATTGACGTCATGGACGCGGTGGATGACCTGTTGCCGCGAGACAACAGATGGCGACACTCACACGGTTCTTTGGGCCACGGAGCAGATCATGTCCTGCCTGCTTTCGTTTCGCCTGGTACGACGATCCCGGTGATCGGTGGGAATCTCATGCTCGGCACGTGGCAATCGATTGTCCTCATTGATCCCAATGAGGACAATCATCATCGGCAGGTGCGGCTCAGCTGGGTGGCCGGCTAGCCACCGCCACTCGCCAGGTTCCGTCGACTCGCTCCAACGGAATGTCGACCCGCAATACGTGGCCGGATGGCGTCGTGGCATTGATGCCTGCGAGTGCAGTGTCGTCTTCGATTCTCAGGGACATGAGTTCGGCTTCGATGAATCCTCCGACCGGCACCGTCCCGCGCAGGGGGGCGGAGTCGGTCAGATACCAGGAGGCCAGGGCCGAAACCGATGCAATCGTCGAAGGATCGGTGGGAAGGGCGTCCGGGCGAAGAGGGGACAGCGGCTCCGTGGCTGGTTCGCTCAGGAGCGCAGGCAGAGACACTGCGCGCAGTTCGCCGTACTCATCCTCTGTCACGGTAACTGAGAGCCAGAGAGGGTCAGATCTCTGATAGCCCTGGTCGAGTGACTCGAGCAGGTCGGCTTTGATGCCGACGGTCCATTCAGATCCGAGCGTCCGGATCTCTCGAATTGAAAGGTGCGTGACGTAGAACCTGCCCGGATCCATGCCGTCGAGCGATGGTGTGTAGCCGAGGAAAGGGAGCAACTCCTCGGCGGAGCCCTCACCAGATGACGTCAGGTATGTGTGGACGAAATCTTGGGCGAATCCGGCAACCTCTAGGGGGCGGGTCCCTGTGTTCTGCGGTGGAGGAGTCAGCTTCATGGCCGTTCCTCCGATGGCTGCAAGTAGGAGGATGACGCCGACGCCCGCTGACTTGATCCGCATCCGGCGATTGCGTGGAGCGGCCGGCGGGATTTGCGGTAACTGGGTCGGCGCTACCGGAGGTAGCTCGAGGGAGGGGTCCGGCTGCGGGTGCCTGGCCGGATTCACGGCGCGATGGGGGGCAACGCCACCGTTTCTCCCGGGAAGATCAGGTCGGGGTCACCGGACCTGAGGCTCCTCAGGTTGGCCGAAAGTATCTCTATCCAATAGGCGGCGACGATCGATTCAGTCGGCTTGCTGATTCCTGATGTCTCGAGGTGGGCGGCGGCAATCGACCACAGGCTGTCGCCGTCCCGGACGACGTGGACTTCTACCGCCGATTCAAACAGGAGATGCGATGGGATAGTCGTGGGGTCGGGTGTGCGGTCGACGGGGAGGGCAGGCTTCGGAGGGGGAACCGTCGCACCCGGAGGGATGATGATTTGGTCGTCAACCACCGCCAACGGCTCGGTCGTTCCGCCGAATCCAGCCGCGGTCGGCACGTATACCTCTTCAACTGGTGGGGGAGTCGTGCTGGTTTGTGCCAAGGCAGGCGCCGAAGCAACGAGAGTGCCGAAAGTCAGGCTCACCGCCAGGGCTTGATCGACGGCTTTGCGAATCACCGGCATCGTGGTCCACCCAGCGGCGCTGATCGCCGACGGCAGCGCCGAGATTCGCGCGGCAATGTAGGCCACCGTCGAGAGCAGCAACCAGTACGCGATTAGGAGAGTGAGCAGTCGGATACCGGAAACGATCGCGTCATCAGCTCGCGCTGATGAGCTCAGCAAATCGGTCCATTGCACACCGAAGCCTCGCAGTGAGCCCAAGCGGTGGAGGACCGAAATGATGAGGTACTCGAAGAGCACGAGTCCGGTAATGCGGATGAATGCCATAGCCCGACCATACGACGACCAGACTTCTATTGTCAACTCTTGTCGGGTCTTAAATATCGTTATATGGTGCTTGTGGCTACTAGAAAGGAGTGAGCCTGTGACGGCGTTTGTCGGAGGCAATCTCGAGCAACTGGCTGCACTGACTTCCACGTTCGCCCGGGAGGGCGAGCAGGTGGAAAGGCTGAATAGGGCGATCGATGCGAGCCTTGCCCAAACACAATGGACCGGATTGGTAGCGGAGGAGTTCCGGCGGAGATGGAACGAGGAGTTCCAACCGATGCTGGTCAATCTCCAGGATGCCCTGCTGGAGGCATCGCAGGTAGTGGCGGCCAGGCGCGACGCCATCGATCAGGCAACGAACCTGTACGGGGCTTGATGGCGACGTCATCGTCCCTCGAAGGGGAAGCGGCCGTATGCCGACTGCAGGCATCGCGCCTCGATGGGGTAATAGCCCATTATCTCGACCCCGCTCTTCGCTTGCTGCCTCAGGTGTGGCTGGGCCCTGCGGCCGATCAACTGGAGCAGGATCTGATTCGCTACCGCGAGACGGTTCGTTCGGTGCGCTGGGAATTGCGAAACATGGTCAACCGTTTGGAGGCGGAGGCTGCGGCGATGCGAGCGAGCGAGACGGTGGGGTTCCCGTCGGGTGTGGTCGATGTGGTTTGAGTTGGAGGACGGGAAGATTGTCGACGTTTCCGTTGAATCCAGTGCTCCTATTGAATTGCTCGAGCCGCTTGTCACCGGAACCGATCCTTTGTTGATCGACGGTGAGCCGGCTCAGTTGGCCCGGCCCGTCGGTTCGATCTGGGAGGGGGCCCGTCTGAGTCGTGCCGGTCCGGCTGTTGGTGAACCCGTCGTCGAGTTGGCCGGTCGTCGCGGTCTCGACTCCGGAGCAACGTGGCTGTTGGAACCGGGATCCTATGACCTGGGTGACGGGAGCGGTCCGCTCATCCGTGTTGGTTCGGCGGGAGCTCTTTCCTGGGCGGCGACTCCGGGGCGTTCAGAATCGATCCCGGTGGGCCATTCGTTCGAGGCCAACGGCACCCTGTGGGAGGTTCGACAACCGCGCCCCATTGCCGCCCGTCGCCAACCGGTTGACGGCCGCCGTACTTTCAATCGACCGCCGCGGCTGGAGGTAGAGCCAGTTCCCGATGTGGTCGAGTTGCCGCTAGTTCCCGAGGAGCCGATTCCGCGCGCCCGGATGGGGTGGGCAATGCTGATCGCTCCACTGGCAATGGGCGCCGTGATGGCGATCGCTTTTCGCCCTCTCATGGGTGTGATTGCCCTGGTCGGACCACTCATGCTGGTCATGTCGTGGGCTGAAGATAATTTTCGGATTCGCAAGGCCAGAAGGGCCAACGCGACTGAATGGGATTCGAGATTGGCCCAGCTGGAAATCGGTCTGAAGGCTGCGGCGGAGTCGGAGTTGCAGCGCCGCAAGACGGCCCATCCGCCAATAGGGGATCTGCTGGAGCATCTGCGTCTCCTGGCCAACGATCTGTGGGCGAGACGTCCGAGTCACGAGAGCTTTCTGCGCGTTTCGCTCGGGCTTGGGAATACGAGGTGGATGCCTCCGACGCCCGCCGGCTCGGAGTCGATGCCACAGGACGTCGCCGGGTTGATTGCCGAGGCGTCGGTCTTGAGTGATTCTCCGGTCGAGGTGAGTCTCCGAGGAGGAGCAAGCCTCGGTGTCGCCGGTGATCGATCCAGTGCGCTGGCCCTCGTCAGAGCCGTTCTCTTGAGATTATCCGTTCAGCAAGGTCCGGCAGATCTTCGCCTGGCGGTCATCACGGTCGATCCTGAGGAATGGAAGTGGTGCACTTGGGCTCCCCATTTTCATCTAGATCCCGGATCGCAGCGATGCAGATTGGGAGCAGACCGAGAGGACATCGAGCGGGTACTACGAAGCTTGGCGGATGAGGACCGTCACTGTGTGGTCGTTGTCGACGGACTAGAACCTTCGATCGGGACCCGAGTGGCGAGCCTTGTCGATACCGGTCGAGTTTCCGCCATCGTTGTTCAGGACGAGATCAACGAGCTACCCGGTGTCTGCGGGTCGGTCGTCGATGTCGACGGTTCCAGGGCTGTAGTGCGGAGTTCCGCGGAAGGCGAGCCCATACGGCTCAGATTGGACGGCGTGGCACAGGACGTCGCCGCCTATGCCGCCCGCTGCCTGCACGGAATTGATGATCCGGAGGATTGGACATGCTCCTCCCGATTGCCGGCCGTTGTTCCGTTGTCGCGGCTGGTCGCGGCTGCCGGTTCCGAAGCGATCGTCAGGAGTTGGTCGTCGCCCTCAACGGGGTTGAATGTCGCGGTCGGAATGACTGAGGATGGTGCCTTCGAAATCGACCTGGTGGCGGACGGTCCGCATGCGCTCGTGGCCGGCACCACCGGATCCGGGAAGAGCGAATTCCTGCGATCGCTCATCGCGGCGATGGCGACGGCGTATGGTCCCGATCGCGTCAACTTCGCTCTGATCGACTACAAGGGCGGTAGCGCCTTCGATGCCTGCGAGAGCTTCCCGCATGTGGTCGGTCTGGTGACCGATCTCGACAAGTACATGGCCCGGCGGGCTTTGCGCAGCATCACAGCCGAAATTCGTCATCGTGAGCGCGTGCTGCGGTCTGCCGGTGCCGAGAGTATCGACAAGTATCCGCGATCGGCCCTCGA
>JBLYYS010000365.1:0-4906 GCA_048550235.1 Acidimicrobiia bacterium
ACCAAGCAGGGGCGCCCCTCCGCCCCCCACTTCACATCATCGCGAACAGGACTTCAGTTGACTGAGTCCAGCTCGGTGTCTTCGAGGACCTCCTCATCGATGGCAGCGGGAATCACGAGGTTGGCAACAACACCGACCAACGCGGCCAGCGCCAGACCGGAGATCTGAACGTCACCGATTGAAAGCGGTGATTCGAGGCCGCTGTAGCCGAGGCCAAACACCAGGATCAGCGCCACAACGATCAGGTTGCGACTGTGGGTGAAGTCGAGGTTGGCTTCTGCGAGCACCCTGATTCCGACAGAGGCGATCATGCCGAAAAGAACGATCGACAATCCACCAAGCACAGGCACGGGAACGGTCTGCAGTAGTGCTCCAAACTTGGGGATGAAGCCGAGCAGAATCGCGAAGCCTGCGCCGATTCGCAGCACCATCGGGTCGTAGACCTTTGTGACTGCCAGGACGCCGGTGTTCTCCGAGTAGGTCGTGTTCGGAGGGCCGCCGACGAAGCCTGCGAACAAGGTCGCAAGGCCGTCACCCAACAGGGTCCGGTTGACACCGGGCTCCTCAAAGAAGTCCTTCCCGACAACGCGCCCGTTGGTGAGGATGTCTCCCACGTGCTCGATCATGGTCACGAAAGCCACCGGAGCAATGATCCAGATCACATCCCAGTCGAAGGAACCCAGCGTGAACTCCGGCCAGGCCAGCCAATCGACCGTTTCGAGAGCGTCGAAACTGACCTCGCCAAAGATCAGCGCAACAACGTACCCGACAACGAAGCCGGTGAGGATCGGCAGCATCTTGAACAAGCCCTTGAACCAGATCGCCGCAATGATCGTGGCTAGAAGGGTCACCACCGCCAACCACCAGTTGCCCTCAGCCTGACTGATGGCAATAGGGGCGAGGGTGATACCGATAACGGTGATGACCGGGCCCGTCACGACCGGAGGGAACAGCGCCCGGATCTGCTGGCTTCCATTCGGGAGGGCCCAAACGATGCCGGCGACAATCAGGTAGACAATGCCCGCCGCCATGATCCCGCCACCAATGCTGGCGAAACCAAAACCCTCTTGCTGAGCCAAGAGAATCGGCGGAATAAATGCAAACGACGATCCCAAGAACACAGGCACACCGAACTTGGTGACGATATGGAACAGCCAGGTGCCTACACCGGCCGCAATCAAGGCCACGCTCGGATTCAGACCCGTGATCAATGGAACCAGGATCGTCGCGCCGAACATGGCGACCATGTGCTGAAGGCCCAGCACTGTCTTCTTCTGTGGAGTCATCTCCACCATTTCTCCATCCTCCCGATACGAAAAAACGCCGCCCCTCTGGCGACGTTCTCTTCAGCCGATGCAGGTAGTAGTACCCATCGAGATACCACGATACCAATCCATTTTGGGCCGGTCCTGCCGAAACACACCCGTTCTGACGTCCAAAAGTCACATTCGGTTACCCAAATGGCAGGGGCCCCGTCTGACCAATGAGAAGAGGGGCCCGGCAGGGGCCCCTCTTCTCGAGACTATGTCAGGTCGACTCAGTCATCGTCGTCATCGTCATCGTCGTCGTCATCGTCATCGTCGTCGTCATCGTCATCGTCATCGTCATCGTCATCGTCATCGTCATCATCATCGTCATCGTGATGACCGCGAGAGTGATCGTCGTCCTCGTGTTCTTCTTCGATCTTGATCTTCAAATCGCCGTCTTCGTACTCAGCCTCGACTTCGATTTCGCTCTCACCGTTGCGGAACTTGACCTCGAACTCGTCATCCTCGTTCTCGACCTCGAAACTCCAACCATCGTTCGGTTGCACGGTGCCGATCAGCTTTCCATCGACCAGGTCCAGGATCACAGTCCCCGCGGCTCCGGCGTCGATCACCATCGGGAACTCAATAGCGCCGAACTCTGCAGGCGTGGTGGGAGACGTCGGTAGAACGGTCGGGGTAGTTGTGCTGGGAGTCGACGGGTTTGTTGTTGACGGAGTCGTCGGAGTTGTAGTCGATGGGGTGGTCGGAGTCGTTGTGCTCGGAGTTGTCGGCGCCGTCGTTGACGGCGTGGTCACGACGGTCGTGGTAGTCACCGGAGTGTCCGATGCGTCGCCCGGGTTCGTCAGCGCAGCAATCTCATCGTTGTTGCTCACTCCATCGCCATCGGAGTCAAGACTCCCAATACCGGCGTAATCGCGGCCGGTGGCGGCAAGATCTACGCCATAGGGATTGAGCGAAGGTGCACTCGTGTGGCAGGTCGAACACGTGGCCAGGCTCCCGGCGGCTGGATAAGCGGTAAGGAACTCATTGCCGTAGTCCCCCTTGGCCTCGGCGCCGTCCATGCGTACGAGCATGAAGCCGAGTGCAAGGGCGGCGAACACAGAAAAGGCTGCAAACCGACGATTCATAGTGACTCCAATCAAATAGCTGGGTTCACTATTGGATCTGGCACCCTAAGGACGCCTCCGGGCTAGGTAAAGCAAGGGTTAAGTGGCGAGATCTGTCTATCTGGCGGATTCGATGCCCAGCGCGGCCTCAGCTGCATCAAGGTTTTGGCCGCCCTGCAGAACCGGAAGGAACAGGTCTCCGAAGCGTTGGATCCGATCCCAGACAGTCGCAATCGTGAAGTCGCCGGGATCGATGCCGGCAACCTCATCCCATGTGAGAGGTGTGGAGACCGGAGCACCAGGCCGCGGCCGAACTGAGTACACCGAGGCGATGGTCTTGCCACCCACGTTCTGATTGTGATCGATGAACACCTTGCCGGTCCGTTTCGGGATATCCCACTCCATGGTCACACCCTCGGGATCGGCCGCGACCAGCAGCCGACCTACTCGCTCGACGAACTCGCGCACCCGGGCGTAGGTGTGTACCGGCTCTAGAGGGACGTAGATATGTATGCCGGTAGCGCCTGAGGTCTTCGGATAGGACCGCAACCCGAGGCGATCGAGAGCAAGTCTGATGACCCCGGCGACGTCGACCACCTGCTGCCAGGTTGCCCCGTCGGCCGGATCGAGATCGAACACGGCGAAGCTCGGGTTCTCGAGATTGTCCACCGTCGACAACCAGGGGTGAATCTCGATACAACCCATGTTCGCCAGCCACATGAGCGATTCCTGATCGGTGGCCATCACGAAATCGATCGGTTCACCCCGATGGTGGGAGTGGATCGAAGCGAGCGGCATCCACGGCGGCTGATGCCCGGGAGCCTGCTTCTCGTAGAAGAACTCCCCGTCACTTCCATCGGGAAACCTTGCCATCACTATCGCCCTGTTGGCGAGATGGGGAAGCAGGAGCGGCGCAACCGACGCGTAGTACTGGGCGAGATCACCTTTCGTGTACCCATCCGGGAAGAACGGTTTGTCCACGTTGGATAGCGTCAGAGGTCTTTCGACGTCCAACGGTCTGAAGCTGTTCCCGTCCTGCACGATCCGAAGCTCGCCCGGCATTGTGGTCAGGCCTGAGCCCAGTCGCCTGCTGCCCTCGGTGTTGGTGTTTGCCGCCGGAAGAGTGGCATCGATGGCTCGCTGGATATCACTGTGTGACTCCGCCTCGCGTGCCTCCGAAATCATGACCATTCGCAGACCGGCTTCGACGGCTGCTTCGACCAGCGGTTCAGCTCGCAGCGTTCCTTCGCCGTAGCGAACGTGTTTGACTTCCCCATGATCTCCGATGAGGTTGTCGGTGAACTGGCATTGCAGCGGTTCGATCATCCAGGCGGGGAATGAGTCCCGGATGAAGCCAATCACGGTGGCAAAGGCCTCCTTGGAGGTGAGCCCACCGCCGGTAACTGCATGGACGTGGGCCCAATCGATGATCGGACGCACGAACGGGAACTCGGCTGCCAGCGTGGCGATGTCGCCGATAGAACCGAACGAGCGGTCGTTGCCGGCGGTCTCCAGGCCAAGGCCGACACCGAGATGCGCGACCTTGGGCGCGATCGACTCGAGGCGGCGCCGAATGACGTCCATCAACACCTCGGGTTCTCTGTCCCCGATCGGACCGAAGTGTGCGCAGATGATCCGGCTGCCCAGCGCACGGCCGAGTTTCATCGTGTGTTCGAGTGCAGCGAGGCACTGTTTCGATTTCTCCTCGTCCTCAACCGTGAGAATTGCGAAGTAGGGAGCGTGGACGGACAGCCAGATGTTCCGGGCGGCGGCCTCGGCGCCGAAGGCTGCACACCGCTGCTCGTTCCAGGGGAAGTCCTTGACGAACGCCAACTCATACGCTCGGCGCTCATCCGCGACCAACCGGTCGAGGAATACCGCATCCTCGACATCGTCTGGGGGCATGCCAGAGACACCGAATCTGATCATCAATAACACCCTAGCTTTGGGGTGATTTGCTGATATGTTGCGATGGGTAGCTGCAGTTGGGTCGGTGGGACGGGAGGCGCCACCGACCGATAGGTTGGCGGCGGATTTGTCAACAGTGACCAGAGCAAGAAGCCACCCGACCTCTGATGGACAACTACCGCTTCGCAGACCCAGACTCAATGGCGCCCCTTGCGCGTCTCCTTGACAGCATCTCGGCGGAGATGCTGTCAATCAGGTCGGCCCTACCGGCTGCGGTTGCTCATTGCTCTACTCCTCTCACCAAGTTCGCCGAGTCGTCACGCAGGTCGGCCGAGTTGATTCGCCTCAAGGCATCCCTGGTGGCGACCGACTGCCGATGGCGCCCGGTTACCTCAACGGTTGGATTCCCGACCTGGGACGCACCCAACGGTCTTCGTTCGCTGATCGAATCGAATCGGGCGGCTGTGCGCGCCGAGCTTCTCAGGGTCGTGGAGCAGATGAATCGCCTGTCGTCAATCGGAGTCCGCTCCGGGCAACACTACGAAGGCCTTCGCCGGGACTACGAAACACTGGTGACTCTGTCCACCATGGAACTCATCCACTTCAGAATCGCCTCGTCGACGC
>JBLYYS010000366.1:0-3903 GCA_048550235.1 Acidimicrobiia bacterium
GAGTTCAGAAACCGTCGCGCCAGCCTCCTGACCGCAACAGGCGGCCAAGATACAGTCCCTCCGGCAGAGCCCTAGACCCGACTCTCGCACCAGGCCGTTACGACGGCAGCGAGGTCACTCCGGGCCGCATCAACCTCATCGAGGTCGGCGAACTTCATGTAGCGAGCGGTCTCGCCACCACCTTCGAGGCGCGGATGGTCACCCGGTATGTGCGCTCCGGTGTGAAACATGAGGCTGGCGTGCTTCTTCGAACGGGGGTTGAAGCTCGCCATGTTTCCCTTGTACATGAAGGTAGGCGACTTCCACTTGATCGTCTCGGTGATGCGTTCATCTTCGAGGACTACCGATCGAACGGCGAGTACGACGGGCTTCATCGGATTGTCGTAGCTATCCATCCAAGCTTCGACTTCGGGATTGGTAGGCATGGCCAGAAACTAGCGGGCAAGTCGGCGCTTCGCCTCGGTCAGTCCTCGAGCGAGCCTGGATCCGCCGGAACGTCAACGGCATATTGCTCGAGTACGGCCAACGGCACGATCTGAAGGGCCGACTCGTCCGAAGCGGCCAGAACCACCGGCGCGGCGACCCCATCGAGGTGGGCCTTCAGCCAGTTCACTGCGGTTACGCACCACCTATCACCTGGATTGAGGCCGGGAAACCTAAATGCCGGCACCGCGGTCATCAGGTCGTTACCGATGGTCTTTTGATGCTCGAGGAACTCTTTGGTCACTACCGCACAGATCGTGTGGCTCCCGCGGTCGCTCGAATCGGTACGGCATGAACCGTCTCTGAACCATCCGGTCAGCGGATCTTTGCTACAAGACTCCAGCACGCCGCCAAGAACGTTTCGTCGCATGCGCTCATTATGCCCCGTCCCGCGTACCAGCCGGCTGCCGGTACGCCGACAACCCCGATAGCGTGAAGACATGAATAGAACTGTGCCGCAAGACATCGATCGCCGGTTGACCCACTGGCTGGCGGAGCACGGAGTGACGGCTCTTCGCATCAGCATCGGAGTTGTCTTCTTCTGGTTCGGCGTTCTGAAGTTCTGGCCGGGCCTCAGCCCGGCCGATCAACTAGCCACCGAGACGATCGATCGTCTCTCCTTCGGACTGGTACCTGGAGACACGGCCCGCATCTTGCTGGCGGTGCTGGAGACGTCCATCGGAGTTGGACTGGTCACCGGAAGGTACATGAGATTCACGCTGCTCTTGCTGGTCGGGCAGATGCTCGGAACAGTCACACCTTTGTTCTTGTTCCCAGACATCACTTGGGCCGATCCGTTCGTACCCACGCTCGAAGGCCAGTACATACTCAAGAACATCGTGCTCGTATCGGCTGCCCTCACCATCGGAGCCACTGTGCGTGGAGGCGGACTGGTGGACGATCCCGAGGTCCTCGAACTCGCTGTCACCCGGGGTACCACACCGACAGAGCGGCCCCCGAGCGTCCGGGATCGAAACGCTCCGTTGGAGAGGTAGAGGACCGGCGGAGAAGGCGCGACTCAGTACCACCCCGGTGGGCCGCGGCTTCACACCGTCAGCGCGCCAACCGAAACATGCTCGACAACAGCCGGTACGGCCGAGCGGGATTGTCCATTTGGTTCACCGTCCCCGCCACGAAGAGGTCGCGAGCCTCTTCATAGAAGGCGAACGAGCCGGTCGACCCAGAGTGTCCCACCAGTCGTGGCGACCCGAAAGGGGCCATCCAGCGGGGCACCTGGTACAGCATCACACCGCAGGCGTACCTCAGGGGGAAGAAGATCGGTTTGAAGTGGGCGGTCATCTCGGCGAGACGGGCGGGAGAAAAGAGCTCCCCGCCGAAAAAGGATCGCAAGAACCGCAAGCTGTCGGTGACCGTCGCCGCCAGGCCGCCCTCCGGAACGTGGGAAGACAGGAAAAGCGGAAGCTCCACCGGCTGCTCTTTGAGGAAGACCGTCGCGGGCGCCGATCGTCCTTCGATCTGATCCAGGGGGTAGGTGGCCGTTAGCCCCAATGGACCGAAGATCCGCCGCTCGAAGTTGCGGCTCACCGAGGCGCCGGTGACCGATTCCATGATCGCTCCGAGGAGCGCATAGTTGGTGTCGCTGTACTGTGCTTTGCGGCTGGTGCCCGGAGCGAATCCGGGTTGGAGTCTGCGGACGATGTCAAGCTTGTCCGCCAGCGTGAGTGAGCGGTCTTTGCCGGCGGCTAGCTCATCGAGGAGGCTCGAGCCGCCCTGAGGTTTGCCATCGAAGTAGTCGGCCAGGCCGCTCGTCTGGTTGGCTAGCTGTCCCACAGTGATCTGATTGCTGTGATCCGTGCCGTTGTAGACATGGATACCGGTGACAACATCCGGACCCAGGTATTCCGCCACGGGAGACGCGAGGTCGAGTTCTTTCGACTCGACGAGTTGTGCTAGCACCGTCACCGTGTACAGCTTGGCAATACTCGCCAACAGATAGACCGTGTCGCTGGTCATGGCGATAGTGCGGCCGGCATCGGCATACCCGGCGACTGCCACCGCATCCACCCGCCGGTCGGCCGATTGGATGGCCAGCACTGTATTGAAGACTCGACCTCTGGAGACCTGACGCTCAGCGAGTTCCTGCAGGCGCGCTTCGACTTCGATTTGGCTCATAGCTCCCAAGCTATCAGAGGACCCATTGGGGCCATCTGCTCCGAACAGGCGGGATCGCGTCACCTCCGCTGGTTCTGGCGTTGGGCGGTTCAGCCGCCGGTGTCCACTACCGGGAAACGATCCCCAACGTCACTGCCATCGCCCGAAGATGATCAGGAGTACTTCCACAGCACCCCCCAATCAAACTGGCTCCCAGGTCGCTGAGCCTTCGAGCGTGCTCCGCCATCTCCGGCGCACCTTCCGAATAGACGATCTCACCATTGGAGTGCTCAGGGAGACCTGCATTGGGTTTGGCGATGAGCGCCACATCGGAATCGACGGCGCGCATTGCCTCGATCGCCTTCTCGACGTCGGGAGATCCGGTGCCGCAGTTAGCGCCGATCGCAACAAGGCCCAGATCTCGGAGGCGCTCGATTGCCTGTGCGGGGCTCACACCCATCATGGTGTGCACTCTCGTCTCGAAACTGAGGGTGGTCGCCACTTCGAGATCACACACGTCCCGTGCGGCTTCGACGGCCGCCTCGACCTCGTCGAGATCGCTCATTGTCTCAATCCAGAGGAGGTCGACACCACCCTCGACCAGTGCTGCTGCCTGCTCGGCAAATGCATCCCTGGCACTTGTACGGGTCAGCACCCCATAGGGCTCCATCAACTCACCGGTCGGTCCCATCGATCCGGCCACGAGGACTTCGTGACCGGCAGCATCGGCTTCGGCGCGGGCCAACTGTGCCCCGATCCGATTCACGTCTGTAACCCGATCTCCAAGGTTATGGAATCCGAGCCGGAAGCGGCTCCCACCGAACGTGTTGGTCAAAATCACCTGCGACCCTGCCTCGATGTAGGCACGATGGATCCCTCTGATGACGTCGGGGTGGGTCAGATTCCATTCGTCGGGAGCGACGCCGGGCTCGATTCCAGCCTGGTAGAGCGACGTGCCCATTCCCCCGTCCAGCAAGATCGGTCGACCCTCGTTCAGCATGGCTTCGAGTTTGCCGGTCATTTCTGCTCTCCGTGTTCCGGGTGCGACGGCCAGTATGCCATCACAGTTAATCCAAATCCGATAGGCGTGATACCAACACCGGCTACAACCAAACCCGCTAACTGCCGTGGGGTAGGAGTTTCTTTGAGAAACCACTCACCGGAAACTGCCCCAGAAGGTCGGAGCGGGTACATCATCGGCCGGGAGATCCGTGGCGATGACGTCGCAGCTTTTTGATTCGGGACGATGGTTTTCGCTGGTTGGAGGGGTGCTGGCACTCCTGTAGTCTTCAGCTAGGTCAACTGACC
>JBLYYS010000367.1:0-21830 GCA_048550235.1 Acidimicrobiia bacterium
ACCTTCGAATCGCTGTGTGCTGCCAAGAGGTGGTATCAAACCCCGACCGCTCTGAGATTCGCTGCTCTTCACCTTGCCGTCGCCGGGATAGATCCCTCCGCCGAAGGAAACCAAACGATGGCCGACGGCCTCTTGGAGTGTTTCGACCGAATCGACCCTCTGCGCTCCTACGCCGTTCCGATGGCAGGCCTCGCAGCCGCCCGGGAAGTCTCTACCGCGGAATCTGTTCGACTTGTCATCGAAACACTGGACGCGTTCGCGTCGGCTCAGCGGCCGCTTGGTCGGACCGATAGGGCGCGAGCACTTCCGCTTCTCGTCTACTCGCGACCACGCGGCAGTTTCGCGGAAACGATCGATCGGCTCGGTCGGGCGCACCAGGCGTGGAACCTTCGCCATCGTTGGATGACAACCGGTAGGCACTATTCGTTCGCCGCAATAGCGGCGGCAGATGGCATAGACCCGGAGTCAAATGCAACGGTCGCAGAGGACATTCACGACCGCCTCAACGATGCCGGGTACTGGCACGAATGGGATGCCTCGATTCTGCTGTCGTTCCACCCGGGTGGAGCTGAGAAAGCTACAACACGCTACAGAGAGGCCGTGGAAGGATTCACCGGTGGATCCCGCAAACCACCGCCCGTCGCTAGAGACGATCTGGCGCTGGTGGCGCTTGCTGATGGTGATGCTCGTGATGCCGGAGCGAAACTCGCCGAGCACGAAAGGCTGCTCCTTCGTTTGCGTCCCCGACCCTCCCGGCAGGTGTCGCTTGCATTGGCGGCGGCCCTGGTGTTGAGATCGGCGATCTCACCCGACGGATGGCAGTGGAATGCGCTCCACGGATTCGGCATGTACGCCTACGCGGAAGCACTGCGGGAAGAGGCATCTGACTGAGTCAGGCCCATACCGGCCGCTCGGATTCGCATATTCGGAAGGGCGTTTACCATCTCTCGCATGAATCTGTATGAAACCCTTCTGATAGCTCACGTCTCGGGCGTGATCGTTTGGCTCGGCGGAACACTCACCATGCTGATGTTGTGGCGTCGAACGGTGGCTGTGGGAGACCACCGGGCGATTGTCGCCCAGGCAGACGCAGGTAGATGGTTTGAACTGAGGTTGGCGTTACCGGCGTCTGCGATCGTACTCCTGGCCGGAGGTTGGCTGATGACTGAGGGCAACTGGGGCATGGATCAAGGATGGCTTCACTTCGGCATGGCCGGCGTGTTTCTGGCATCGGCAGTCGCTCTGCTTGGCACTGCGCGTTCTCAGAAGCGAATCGCGAAAGAAGGGGTTTCAGCACGTTTGACGAGTCTGATCACATGGGGGATGGTCATCACGCTCGGGATTACCGTGGTAGCGCTGTGGGCGATGATTGCAAAACCGTGGAGCTGATTGGACCGGCCTATGACCAGCAATGAAGACCGTACCGCGGCCATAGCGTTGAGCCGGCGCATTCTGGCTCTGGCCAGGCAACATGATCATGCCGCGTTGCTGGCAATCGATTCGGACCCCGAAACGGGCAGGCTGCTGGGGTCGAGTGACGAGGAACTCGCCAAGGCCGCCTCAGTCCATCTGCGGGGTGCCCGGGCATGGCGCCGCAAGAAGGAGGACGCGAACCTTCGCCGCCTGGAGGAAGCGCGGACGGCGATAGACGGGTTCGACATTGCGAGGGCAAAATCGCTACTTCTCAGAATTGAAGACGACTACCTGACACCTGAGAGTTCATCGCTCAGGGACGGCGTTCTGTTGGATCTCGAAGCACGCTCGATGGAGAGCGAGTCTCTCCAGGCGAGCGCCGATCAGATCATCGTCGAGCACTTGCCGAGATGGAAACGATGGCTGAGACGCCGCGGTTAGCGGCGTCCACCGGAGCCCGGGTGTCCGATCCCTTTGACACTGTGCGGCCGATAGGGCGCTTCGAGCGTCTCTAGTTCGGCGTCGCTCAACTTGATACCAACGGCCTCTGCAGCATCGTCGAGGTGTTCGAGTTTCGTCGCTCCGACGATCGGAGAAGTAACCGCGGGATTGGCAAGGAGCCAGGCGATGGCGATCTGGGCGGGTTTGACACCCCGACCTTCGGCGACCGATCGAACCGCTTCGACGACATCCCAGTCAGAGGGATCGCCGTACCAGATCTGATCGAGTTCGTCGGTGGCTGATCGTGGGGTCGAGTCGTCGCCCAAGCGGGCCCGGGTTCCGGCGAGCATCCCTCTCGCCAGAGGGGACCACGGCATGACGCCCAGGCCCTCTTCAGCGCAGAGCGGGAGCATTTCCCGCTCCTCTTCCCTGTAGATCAGGTTGTAGTGATTCTGCATGGATACGAACTTCGCCCAACCATGACGCTCTGAGACCGACAGCGCTCGCATCAGTTCGTAGGCGTACATCGAACTCGCCCCTATGTATCGCACCTTGCCATCGTGAACGAGTTGATCGAGGGCAGAAAGGGTCTCGTCGATCGGGGTATCGCGATCGAGGCGATGAATCTGATAGAGATCGATGGTATCCACACCCAGGCGCCGCAGGCTCGCTTCGGCTGCCTGTTGAATGTGCTTTCTCGAGAGACCGCCACGGTTCGGCCCATCCGTGTGTGGGAAGTAGACCTTGGTGGCAATGACGACCTCGTCCAGATCAGCGAACTCCTTCAACCAACGTCCGGCAACTTCTTCCCCAACCCCCGCCGAATACATATCGGCTGTATCGAACACGTTGATGCCGAGTTCAACCGCCTTCTCAAAGAACGGTCGGGATGCTTCAGAATCAAGGATCCAAGGCCTCCATTCGGGTGATCCGTAGCTCATACAACCGAGGGTTATGCGCGATACCTGTAGACCTGATGCTCCGAGCCTCGTGTATTCCATCGCCGGAGATTACCTGTTGGCGTTCATATGAGAATGACGATGCAGATCAATGCACCGCACGCGCCGATCACCATTGGCACGCCGTAGACGATCCGTGACCTGTCGGCCAGCACCCACCCCAGGGAGTTCGTGGAGGTGTAGAGGAGGGCGCCAAGAGCTGCAAATGAGATCGATCGGCCGCTTCTCCAATCGAGCACGAGGCCAACGCCTCCGATCAACAGAGCTAGGGCCGTACCGTACTCAGCGACCCAATGCGGCAGTAGTAGGGACTGCGAGCGCGGATCACGCGCTTTCCACCGACCACGGGAGATATCGAGGCTCGCGGCGGTGACGATGTCCCTGGTCCAAATGGCCACGATCCCCGTGGCCATCACGATCATGAAGATTCCCACACCGAACTCCATCGGACTTCGCCTCCTTTGGTTTTCGTCCGGGGTGCCAGATACCCAGACCTAGCCTGTCCTCAACCGGTCGGTAGAAGACTGATGGGAACTTCGAATCTGCAGGCACGTAGGTACTCAGCCAACCCTTTGGCCTGGGCATCGAGGCGCAGGGACGAACTGACACCCTCGCCCAGGAAACCATGCAGGATGAAATTGAGAGACCACAGATTCGGCAACTCGAATCTATCGATCTTCAGGTCCGCCACATCGGGCATCATTTCGCGAATGCGGTTCACAGTCAGTGAGAACTCCAGCCAGGCATAGGCCTCTGCGCTGCGAGCAAAGACCCCGATGTTGGCAATACCTCCCTTGTCGCCGGAGCGCGCCCCGTAGATGGTCCCGAGTTGAACCTGTCGGGTGGGGCCGGTGGGCAATGCCGGTGGGTCGGGCACGACCGCCATCACCGGTTCTCCGGGCCGAGTCTCGGATTCGGACACATCGATCGTGACACCTCCGACGTCTACCTTCTGAGTCACTAGCGACCGGTCGATGGTCGTCGGCCAGTATTTGGCAAATGGTGTTGCCGGTCCGGGCGGCGACACGCTGAACATCCCCGGAATCGAACCAAGAAAGATGCTGATGCCTGCGTTTGAGAAGGCGCGGCCCACCTTGTTCTCGTCGGTCGAAGCTGCCGCGATTCGCCAGAAACTGATTGCGCTCTCATTTGAGCGCGGATCAGCGGATCCCTGACCGATCATGCTCTCGTGTATGTCGTCGTAGTCCTCGCTGGTCCACGGCAGCTCACGCCACATCTGCTCCGACAACAGCTTCGCTTTCGCTTCTGCATCCAAACCCGTGAGTCCGATCATCAGTGAGTTTCTGAACCCGCCGGGAATCGCGGCTGCGACCTTGAGTTTCGGCGGTGGTGGTTCGCCAAGGGTGCCGGTCACGGAAACTCGATCTGGACCTGCTTGTTCCAGTTTTATGGTGTCGAACCGCGATACTACGTCGGGCGATAGATAGGCGGGAGGGCCGATCTCGTAGAGCAGCTGACTGACGACGGTTCCGATGGAAACCTCTCCGCCGGTACCGCTGTGTTTGCCGATGATGGCGCTGCCATCGGCAGCAATGTCCGCCCATGGGAAACCCGGGTAGGCCATATCGGACACCTCCTTGAAGAAGGAGTAGTTGCCGCCTGTTGCCTGCATCCCGCACTCGATTATGTGACCGGCGGCGACGGCGCCTGCGAGTTGGTCGTAGTCGTCCCGACTCCAGTTGTGCCACCACGCGGCCGGTCCCGACACCACCGACGCATCAGCAACCCGGCCGGTCACGATGATGTCCGCTCCGGCCTGCAACGCCTTGGTGATTCCCCATCCACCCATATAGGCGTTGGCGGTGACGACCTCCGAGGCGAGCGCTCCGAGCGGCTCTCCTGTTTGGAGATTGATGAACGCCTCCCCAACGGCTTGCAGGTCGGGAATTCTGTCGACGAGGTCATCGCCTGAGACAGCCGCCACCTCGAGTGTCAGGCCCAGCTCTCCGACCGCAGTCCGGATGGTGTCTGCTGCTCCTGTCGGATCCAGGCCGCCGGCATTGACGACCACCTTGACTCCACGGTCGGCAACTATCTCCAGCGAGTCCTCCAGCGCTGCCACGAACGTGCGGGCGTATCCGCCATCGGGGCGCCGGGATCTGGTTCTGGCGAGAATCAACATAGTCAGCTCGGCCAAGTAGTCGCCGCTGAGCACGTCGACTTCCCCGCCATCGAGCTGTTCTCGGAGCGCCGAAGCCCGGTCTCCGAAGAATCCGGAGATATTGGCAATCCTTACTGGCCGTTTCGTCATGATCCGGTCCTCTTACTGATTGTCGAGGGTTAGCACGAGCGGGCAACTCCGATCGGGGTGATCGATCACGCGCATCTTCTGGCGGTATACATCTGTGAGGATATCGTCCACCAGCACATCGGAGGGTGTTCCGGATCGCTGCACCTTGCCTTCAGCCATTAGAACCAATCTGTGGGCGTGGGCGGCGGCGAGGTTCAGATCATGCAGGATCGTGAGAACCGTCATTTCTCCCTCGGTCAATAGGCGGAGAAGGCTCATGACAGACTCCTGGTGGCCGATGTCGAGCGCAGAAGTCGGCTCGTCGAGCAGTACCACCGGCGTCTGTTGGGCCAGCACACGCGCCAGGCCCACTCTCTGTCGTTCTCCTGTTGACAGACTCGAGACCGACCTGTCTGCCAGGTGCGAAACGTCTGTCCTTGCCATCGCATCAAGCACGATCTGATCGTGGTCGTACAGACCGATTTGTGCCCTTCTGTGTGGATTCCTCCCCATCGCCACGACATCTCTAACGCTGAAAGGGTTGTCAGATGCGCCCTGCGGACCTAGATACGACCTCAGTTTCGACATTTCCTGCAGTGTCGCGTTGTTTGGATCTCGACCATCCACGCGGGCCTCTCCGGACGAAGGCGCGATGTCTCCAGCAATGATCCGCATTAGCGTCGTCTTCCCGGCCCCGTTCGGGCCAACGATCGCCACCAACTGACCGGCTTCGGCGGTCAGGTCTATCTCATCGAGCAGCGTCCGACCGCTGACAATGTAGCTGACGTTGGTGATCGTGACGCTCATGACGTCGACTTCCCTGCTCTGGTGAGGAACCACAAGAAGACGGGTGCACCCACTATTGCCGTGAGCAGACCGACTGGGATCTCGACCGGAGCAGCCACGGTGCGCGCCAGAGTGTCAACAGCAACGACCATTGCTGCACCCCCGAGCGCTGAGGTGGCCAGAAGCCACCGGTGATCGGGTCCGAGCCATCTCCGCACAAGGAGCGGAACCACCAGGCCGACAAATCCGATAACGCCGCCGAGGCCAACCGCTCCGCCGATTCCCAGTCCGCATGCGACGAGTACCAGCCTGATGAATGCGTTGACATTGAGACCTAGGTGGCTTGCCTCTGTTTCGCCCAGTGCCAGCAGATTCAAGGGGCCGGCGAGAGCCAGCAAGCTTGCTACGGCGACGAGTACGAACGGCGCCGCCGCCGCCAGATTGGACCATGTGGCGCCGGAGAGGCCGCCGAAGATCCAGAAGTTGAAGGTAGGGACTCGCGGGCTATCCCAGGCGAGAACGATTGCTCCAAGCCAAGCGAGAATCCCAAGACCGCCGGCCAGTCCGACCAGTAGGAACTGTGTGCTCTCCACAACCTGTCTGGCGATTCGTCTCATCACCAGCGCGGCCACGACTCCGCCGGCCGCGGCGCCGGCCATCATTATCAGGGGACTGCCGCCCACCGGAGTCACGGCTATGCCGGCGACGGCGCCGAGACCGGCCGCCGGTGCCAGGCCGACCAGGTGTGGGTCGGCCATGTGGTTGCGGAAGGCACCTTGGAGGGCCGCGCCTGTTGTGGCGAGAGCAGCACCGACCAACGCACCGGAGAGGACTCGCGGGAACCTGATAGCCCACACAACTGAGTCGGTCAGTCGTTCGGGGTCGTCGGAGATCCCCAGGTTGACGCCAAACGCGTGCACGAGATCACGAAAGCTCACCGAAACTGCCCCAAGCAGCATCCCGGCGGCCAGCACGCCGAACAATGCGACGGTCAGCCCCCAGAATGTGAAAGAGCGTTTCCTCGCCAGGCGTGGATCGGGCCGGACGGTCACGAATCGCCGAGTTGCTGCTGAAGGTCTGACACAAGAAGTTCGATTGTATCGGCGATCCTCGGACCGAACGTCAGTATGTCGCCCTCGGGGTAGTCGAGAATGCGCCGATCTCGCCCGGCCGGAGTTTCAGCAAAGCCCGGAATTGTCAGCATGCCGTCGATTCCACCCAGGGCCGCCAGACCTTCACTGGTGATGATGATCACATCTGGAGAGGCCGCCACCAGAGCTTCCGGAGTCACGTTCACGGTGCCGACAACGCCGGCGGCAGCTCCGACATCGATGCCACCTACTGCTTCAATCAGGGGTTGAGTTGTCATCTCGGATCCAAACAACAGCATCACATCCGGTCCACGGCTGTACACGAACGCGATCGCCGGGTCGGGGTCGTAATCTGGTGCCTCGGCCAGCGCGGACTCGATGTCGGAGCGAACACGGTCGGCGAGTAGGCGTGCTTCCTCGGGAACGTTGAGGGCCGCGCCGACCATCGCGAGCTTCTCATAGAGTCCGTCGAACGTCGTCGGAACATCGAGAATCAACACCGGCACGCCGGCTGATCTGATCTGTTCGATCGTTTCGAGCGGTGAGGTCTGAGTATCGCCGATGACCAGCGTGGGATCCTCTGCAAGGACACCTTCCGCCGTCAGGAAACGCCCTACGCCGACAATTGGCAGTCCGACCGCTTCCGGCGGGTAAACGGTGGTCACATCGGTGGCGACCACCGAAGATCCGAATCCAAGGGCGAAAACCGTTTCCGTCAGATCTCCGCTCAACGTGATTATGCGACTCCAGTCGGAGATCACGGAAGTGACGCCATCGGCTCCCACAATGCTTACCTCAGTAGGATCGCTCTCCTGTTCGGCGGTTGTTGCGGTTGTGGGAACTTCGGTTGTGGTGGGGGCTTCTGTTGTCTCCGGAGTCGTCGCCGACCCGCAAGCCGATGCCAGCAGCGCGATTATGAGGAGCAGCCGTATCGGCATGCTCAGCTGTCGGGGCATCCGACGCGCGCCGACGACATCAAGGAGCAGAAGGCCGATCTCGGTATCTGCCAGCCGGCATCCGTCAAGACGGCACGCCCGGTGAGGTCGGGATACGTCGGGTTGTCGTTGAAGAGTAGGTCGTAGATGAGGGTTGCGGTATCACCCTCCACCGTTACCTCGGAGACTTCGACACCGATACCGCCCATCGTCTCACCGGTAATGAGGTACTGGGCGACTGTATCTTCCAGTCCGCTTGGATCATCGATGTACTGGGCCTTTGCCTCAAAGTCAGACACACTGTCGAACGCCACCGTGTAGGCAAGGACGATCGCGTCTACGTCGGGATCCTCACCAGGCACGATTCCCGCAGCGGCGGTAGTGGTGGTCGTCGGAGCAACCGTAGAGGTGGTGCTCGGTGCCACCGTTGTTGTGGTCGTCACAGCGGCCAGCGTCGTCGCGGTGGGGACGGTCGGCGTGGTGGATGCCGCGGCAGCCCCGGCGTCTGATTCTGAACCGCCACCGCAGGCAGCGAGAAGCAGTGCGAATGTCGCACCGACGGCAAATGATCGCTTCAAGGTTTCCTCCCGATCGGACACCAGGATTCTGGGCGCTCAAAATGCCGACTGCGAGTCGACACACGCTACCCAGGCGACTTCAAGGTGTCTGCTCGAAGAGAGGGCTGCTGATCAAAGCGGCCCTGATAGTGTCCGGCGTCATGACCGATGGGGCACGACGGATTCAACGCATCTATTTGACGTTGACCTTGTTATCCACTTTGTCTGCCTCGTTCATCTGGGGTATCAACACCTTGTTCCTCCTGGATGCAGGGTTGTCGAATACTGAAGCCTTCGCAGCGAATGCCTTCTTCACCGCCGGTCAGGTCCTATTCGAGATCCCAACCGGAGTGATAGCCGATACCAGGGGCCGTCGAGCTTCGTACCTGCTCGGTGCGTTCACTCTCTTGCTGTCGACCCTTGCCTATCTGTTCATGTGGCAGGTGCAAGCGCCGTTCTGGGGATGGGCAATTGCTTCAGCGTGGATCGGACTCGGTTTCACATTCTTCTCGGGCGCCGTCGAAGCCTGGCTCGTGGACGGACTCACCCACCACGGATTCGACGGCGAACTCGAAACCGTGTTTGCCAAAGGTCAATCGACGGCCGGCGTGGCAATGCTGGCCGGCTCGGTGGCGGGAGGGTTCATTGCTCAAGTCACGAACCTTGGGGTTCCTTACATGCTTCGGGCTGCCATGCTCCTGCTAACTCTGATCGTCGCGTTCGTTCTCATGCGCGATGTTGGATTCACCCCACACTCGGGTCGGGGTCCCGTTGAGGAGGCAGTAGCTCTTCTACGGGCTTCGGTGGATGCCGGACTCCGCAATCCTCCGGTCAGGTGGGTCATGATTGCCGCCCCGTTCTCGATGGGGGTCGGCGTCTACGCCTTCTATGCAATGCAGCCGTACCTGCTCGGACTATATGGGGACGATCAGGCATTCGGAGTGGCCGGTCTTGCCGCGGCGATCGTCGCCGGAGCACAGATCATTGGCGGTCTCATGGTCGGATTTGTCCGTCGGATGTTTTCGCACAGGAGTCATGCCCTTATTGCCGGAGCGGTCATCAGTACCACGGTGTTGGCTATGGCTGGGCGGACCGACAGTTTCGTGGTTGCAATCACCTTGCTGGTGGTGTGGGCTCTCACTTTCTCGGCGACGACGCCCATGCGGCAGGCATATCTCAACGGATTGATCGACAGCGATCAACGAGCGACGGTCCTTTCGTTCGACGCCCTCATGGGTTCTGCCGGCGGCGTGGTAGCACAACCTGCGCTCGGCCGGATGGCAGATGCTTGGAGCTACTCGGCCTCGTACGTTGGCTCGGCGATCGTCCAGGTCCTCGCCATACCGTTCCTTGTGCTGGCCAGGCGCGAAGGTGCTGCGTCGGATCGCATCAAGGACTCCTGAGGCAGGGTTCCAGACACCGTCCGGCTAGCCCGCCGAGTCTTTGGCCCGAGATCGCGCGATGACTGCCCAGGTGGCCAGACCCACTCCGGCCGGCAACCAGTAGTCGATAACCCGGTAGATCAAAACGGGGGCGACGACCGACCCCGCTGAGAACCCGTAGGCCACCAGGACGCCGATGATGCCACCCTCGACGAGAACAAGCCCACCCGGCAACGCAGGGAGCCCGCCGACGATGGCAGATATCCCATAGGTGATCATCACCTCGCTCGGGGTTAGTTCGAAACCGAGCGCGAATAGCGATCCCCACAGCACACCCGCTTCAGCGCCAATCCTGATCACGACGAGGCCGAGTTCGCGAACCAGCAGACGCCCATCGTCGGCTGTTGCGGAGAAGTGCCGACGAAGACGCCGCGGCAGGTGGTCCACAATTGTGCCGAGCCAGGGACTCCCGCCGAGAACGACGAAGCCGGCGACGACTAGCAGGATCCCCACGACCAACTCTCCGGCGAATATCAACGGATGTCCACCTGCTGATGTCCCCCAGAGTACGGCTGCACCCGTCATTGACAGCAGGCCCCCATAGGTCAGAAGCGTCACCCTCAGCGCCACTCCCGCCATTTCATCGTCTTCGGAACGGACGGCCCAGGCCATGGTCGTTGGTGTGAACGTGCCCCCGGCCGGGACCAGCCTCGCCACGGCCGAGCCCGTAAGAGCAGCTTTGACAGAACCAGCCCGACTGACCGGATGTCCGACGCGATGAGATCCAAGTCGGAAGAGTTCGGCGAAGACAAACTTGGCCACGAATTCGGAGACCAGGGCTGCCAGCAGATAGAGAGCCGCTCGCCAGCCAATAGACGGGAGCTCCCACCGGCGGGCGGCAAACACCAACGCGACAAGGTAGGCGCCGAACACTACGGCGATGACCGTTCCCGTCAGCCATGGCGGCCGTCGACCGAACATTGTCCTGTTTCCGGGGCGAGATTCTGTTTCGTCAGCCATTCACCAGATCATTCTCCCCTGTCGACTCATTGGGATGAAATCTCGCCGGTAGTGTCAGTGGCACACACATGGAGGTACAAATGGACGACCGACGGGTAGGAATCGTGACGGCCGCCGGAAAAGGTATGGGGGCCGCAATCGCCCGCCGGCTGACGTCGGACGGCTACCGCTTGGTTCTGCTGTCAAGTTCCGGTGGAGCGGAGAGTCTGGCAGCGGAACTGGGTGGGATCGGCCTCACCGGGTCGGTGACCGAACCTGATGATCTGGACCGACTGGTGACGACGACTATGGACACATTCGGGCGGATCGACGCGGTCGTCAACAACACAGGTCACCCCCCGAAGGGTCCCCTGCTCGACATCTCGGATGCGGCATGGCACTCGGGCCTCGACATGGTGGTTCTCAACGTCGTCCGCATGGCTCGCCTGGTTACACCAATAATGGAATCGCAAGGCGGCGGAAGCTTCGTGAACATCTCGACCTTTGCAGCTTTTGAGCCCGATCCCGGTTTCCCTGTGTCGTCCAGCTTGCGTGCCGCACTGGCCGGGTTCACAAAGCTGTACGCCGACCACTACGCAGCATCCGATATCCGCATGAACAACCTGCTGCCCGGCTTCATAGACAGCTACCCCGAGAGTCGGGAGAGCGTCGCGCGCATACCCAAAGGGCGTTTCGGAACGGTGGACGAGATCGCCAACGTCGCCGCCTTCCTCCTATCAGACGATGCGTCGTACATCACGGGACAGAACCTCAGAGTGGATGGCGGGATCACACGCAGCGTCTGAGACTTTTCAGATCACGCCTGCATCGTCGATGAGATCGGCGATGGCCGAATGGTATTCGGCCCAGTCACTCCACACGGTGCTTGACCATGAGCGAACGGACTCAACGTGATCGTCCTCCCCCGCCATCGCTACCTCGAAGATGGTAGAGGTCCGAGTCTCGGGGACCACTTCAAAAACAGGCCACTGGTGTGTCGATGTCGCAATACGCTGTTGAATCGCTGCCACACGAAGAGGATCGAGGCCGGCGTCATATACGAGATGGAGTCCGCTCAGATGGATGGCAACCGACTTCGCTGGATGATCGCCTCCGGCATGCTGGGCGGCGTAGGCGTCGATGGTGAGCTGGTGGGCATGACGAGCCAGCATCGCATTGGAGTATTGGACACCCTGGACCTCGGAGAAGAGATCCCAGCACTCAGACGACGTATTGAAGTATCCGGTGTAGACCACTTGGGTGGTCGGCAGTCGGATGCCGCATCCCGGACATTCAATCGGGCGTTGGTGAGTTGAGATTGCAATCCTCCTTCTCGCCACACACGCGGGTGCGAGTCTCGCCCTGAAGTCTGGTGGAGGCAAGCAGGTTTTGTACCAACGCCGGTGTACGGTGCCGACATGCAGGTTGAGGTCACACGCAGCGAGCGAAGAAAGAAGACCGTTCAGGCCCGGGTGCTCGACGGAGTTCTGAAGATAGCCATACCCGCGCATATGACTGCTGCGGAAGAAGCTCACTGGGTCGAAGTGATGCATGGTCGATTGGCTCTGCAGCGCGACACCGATGCAATCGATCTCGAGGAGAGCGCTACCAGGCTCGCGCGCGATCATGACCTGCCGGTCCCTGCCAAAATCGAGTGGTCGAACCGTCAAAACACCCGTTGGGGCTCTACCACCAGCGGCACCCGGCACATTCGGATCTCCTCGCGCTTGGCAATGTATCCACGGTGGGTGGTTGACTATGTCGTCGTTCATGAGCTCGCCCATCTGGTCGAGCCGAACCACGGGCCCGAGTTCTGGTCGCTTGTCGACCGCTACGACCGGGCGGAGCGAGCCCGCGGCTACCTGATCGCCAAGGCCGACGGTCTGTCGTGAGCACGGTCGCGCTATTCCGCTTTCGCGCAAGATCCTCAACCAGTCGTCACGTCGTCCCGATAACACCGTGTAGTGATCGGCACCAGGACGCCACCGGAGCAAAGGCCACGGGTCTCGCTCGCAATCACAGCTGCAGCTTCTGCTCTGCTGCTGGCCGCCGCGCTGGTTGCCGTCGTCACGACGAATCTGCAAACCTCCGCCGACATCCGCAAGGAATCGGAAGAGAGCCATCTTCTGAGCGAAATGCAGGTTTCTCTCACCACCATCGAGGACATCGTTGCCCGATGGCAGTTCGACTCGGGGGACAATCTGCATCCTCTCGACAACCCGTCGTTTCAGGGAGCCATTGACGAATTCGACGAGCTGAGCGGCGAACTCTCAACGATGATCGACGCCCAAGAGGTGACGATCGTTAGCGGAATATCGGATGCATTCGGCCGATACGTATCGGCGATTGCAGATAGGTCGGGAGAAACCGACTACTCAACCTTGCACAGGCTGGAGATTGAGCTCAGAAGCGAACTGCTCGAACTGCTCGAAGAGGAGAATGATCACCTGATCGAGTCCGTCGCCGCAGATCGGGCATCAGAGAACCTTCTACGGTGGGGGCTTCCGCTGCTGTTGGTGATCGCCGTGGTCGTGCTCGGCTTCGTCTTCAGATTGCAGAACCACAGCCGCCAACTCGACGAGGAGCGTCGGATCAACGAGGCGCGCAACCAGTTCATCGCATCTGTGAGCCACGAGCTCCGGACACCGTTGACGCCTGTTGTCGCCCTTTCACACGAGATGCGTGATCGCATCGCCGAGTTCACTCCAGGAGAAATCGGAGAGTTCGCGGCAACGATCGCCAGGGAGAGCGCAGATGTTTCCGCGATCGTTGAAGACCTTCTTGCAGCCGCTCGGATCGAAATCGGTCAACTGGCAATGTCGCCCGAGACGGTAGACCTGCGGGAACACGTGGAGAGCGCCCTTGCAGCTTTCGGTGAAATGAGTGACGTCACGGTCGATGTCGCCGGCTCAGTTGTCGCCGACCCGGGTAGGTTGAGGCAAATCGTAAGAAACCTGGTCGGCAATGCCCGTCGATACGGTGGGCCTCAAGTCGAGGTTTCCAGCCTATTGGCGGGCGATGAGGTCAAGCTCACGGTGGCCGACTCGGGATCAGGCATCCCGACGGACTTGCAGGAGTGGGTATTCGAGCCATTTGCCTCCGCTCACAGAATCGAAGGCGTACCTACGTCCGTGGGTCTGGGGCTGACCGTCTCGCGCAATCTGGCCACGATGATGGGGGGCACTCTCGGCTACTCCTACGATGGCGGTTGGAGCCGATTCAGTCTCACTTTGCCGGCAGCACCTTCGACTTGACCGAAAACGTCAGCCCTAAGCTGGACGGATGTGTAGAAGTATCAAGACCCTGCGTCCACCGATGATGGACGAGCCGACTTCTGACGACGTCCGGGCTGCTGCGCTTCAGTATGTACGAAAGGTCACGGGGTTCCGTGAACCCTCCAAGGCAAATGCCGAGACGTTTTGGAGTGCGGTCGAGGATATCGCTGGCACCACCGAACGTTGTTTGGATCGATTGATCGTTCAAGGTCGGAAGCCGTGAGACCGACACCAATCGGGATTCTCCACCCGGGTGCCATGGGAGCGACAGTCGGAAGAGCGCTGAAACAGGCCGGGAATCCAGTCTTCTGGATGTCGGCCGGTCGAAGCGCTGCGACCCGTGCTCGCGCCGAGAAAGAGGCGTTTGTTGATGTTTCTGATATCGACACCCTGATGGCTGAGGTCTCGATAATCGTGTCTGTTTGCCCACCGCACGGCTCTGAGAGCGTTGTTGAACAGGTGGCGGCGACTGCGTTCAACGGTACCTTCATCGATGCGAATGCGATTACTCCGAGCCGCTCAGCCGGACAGCGAGATCGAGTCACAAGCGAAGGAGGGCGCTATCTCGACGGTTCGATCGTTGGACCCCCTGCCGACCGGGAGGGCACGACTCGACTGTATCTGTCTGGTGAAGGATCTCAGGAGATAGCAGCGCTCTTCGATGGTGGCGTGCTGGATGTGATCGCTCTGGACGGCAATGACTTCGCCGCTTCGGCTCTGAAGATGGCCTATGCCGCCTATACGAAGGGCTCCGCCGCCCTTCTCCTGGCAGTCTCGGCGGCAGCACACGAACTCGGCGTCGACGAGGCTCTGCGAAGGGAGTGGCAGTTGTCGATGCCCGATCTCTCCGAGCGTGCGGATCGACTTCTTCAGTATGCAGGGCGGAAAGCCTGGCGATTCGAAGAGGAGATGCGATACATCGCCGAGACGATGGCCGGGGCGGGTCTTCCCGACGGCTTCCACGTCGCGGCGGCCGAGGTATACCGGCGGCTTTCGGGTCAAAACGCCGGCACATTCCCCGTCGACACCGAACTAACTCTGTTCGATCTCACGGCGTCGGATGCACATCCGACGGTGCCTCGGTAAGCTCATCTGTCCAATGCCCGAAAAACACCTCACTCCAGTTGACGACACCGTCGTCCCGCTGACACCCGACGGGGAGCAGACCTCCCCTGAGCTACGGATCGCAGAACTCGAGGAGGAAGTTGCCACACTGCGCAGGCAGAAGGAGAAGGCGGTCAACAAACTGCGTAGGGATGAGCAGTTGCGTCCCTATCAGGTCGAACTGCTGAAACTGCAACGACACCTGGAAGCGACCTCAGAGCGCATGATCGTGGTATTCGAGGGCAGAGATGCGGCGGGCAAGGGTGGAACAATCCGGCGGGTTACCCGGTACATGAATGAGAAGCGCTACCGGGTGGTCGCGCTCGGCAAGCCGACAGTCGAGCAACACCAGCAGTGGTACTTCCAACGCTACGTCACGCAATTCCCGACCGGCGGCGAGATAGTCCTCTTCGATCGGTCTTGGTACAACCGCGCAATGGTCGAACCCGTCTTCGGGTTCTGTACGGAGTCTGAGTATCAGACCTTCCTCAAAGGTGTCACCGGATTCGAGAAGGATCTCGTTCGGCAGGGCACGATCTTGGTGAAGCTCTACTTCAGTGTCACCAAGGGCGAACAGGCCAAGAGATTCGCTCGTCGGCTCAACGACCCCCTGCGTCAGTGGAAATTGAGCGAAGTCGATTTGCAGGCTCAGGATCGTTGGGACGAGTTCACCGACATGAAGTACCGGATGCTCAAGCGAACCTCAACAGTCAACGCTCCCTGGACGGTAATTCGGTCGGAAGACAAGCAGGCGGCGCGGGTCAACGCGATGCGGGTGATCTTGAATGCGGTTTCGTACGAGGATCGTGACCCGGATCTCGATTTCACTCCAGATCCGGAAGTGGTCATCTCGGGAGCGAGGGAACTCGAGTTGATGGAAGCACAACAGATTCGTCTGGGGCGTTTCACCAGTTGATTCGACCCCTCCGATCAGCCTGGTCGCATCGGCAAAACGGTCGTGGATCATGAGCGGAATCCTCAAGATTGCGCCACGGCAGCCGATGAAATCGTTACGATCAGAATGATCTTGGGAGGTCGGCGTTCTTACGAGCGCGAGGGTCGGGCGTGTGGCTGGAACACGTGGGAAGAGGACGACTGAATGCCGCCGCAGGCGAACGGACCTGAACAAGAAGAGCGACCAGAGTTGACCGCAGAGGATCCCTGGCCGGTTCCGGGCGAGCCGAGTGGTCCCGATGCGGTCGGTGAGTCCGACGACGAGCAGACCCCCATGGGTCATGATGAACTCATTGCCCTCCGTTCGAGTCGCCATGTCGCCCGCCGTCCGCGTCGCCGTCGCCGCTGGCCGTGGATTGCAGTTGTTGTAGCGGGCCTGGTCGGTGCTGCCGGTTTTGCCTTCGTTCTCTTCGGCTGGCCCGCCGTTCAAGACTTCCTAGTGGAACGCAATATCAACAGTGCAACGGCCGGGTATCCGGCTCTCAACACGAGCTTCTCAGACGGCATCGTTTCCGTCTCAGGAGAAATCGCGACGGCCGCCGACGCCGATGCCGTGATAACTGCTCTGCAGGCAGTCGACGGCGTGGATGAGGTGCGCTCGCAACTGATCGTTGCCGCCGGCGCGTCTGAGGTAGATCCCCTCGCCGCGGCGGTGAGTGATGCCCTGGCCGCGGCAGGGCTCACGGCGGTCACGCCGCTTGTCGATGGCTCCACCGTAACCCTCATCGGTGCCGTTGAGAGCGCCGAGACGATCGGGACTGCCTCTGAGGTCGCTATCGGTGTCGATGGCGTTTCCCAGGTGCTCAACAGGGTGGTCGTCGCTGCAGATGCTGCCTCAGGCGCTCAGCAGGTTCTCGAAGCCGCTGGATATCCGGGTGTGACGGTTGCCCTGTCCGGCAACGTAGCAGTTTTGACCGGTTCCGTTACCAGCGACGCTGAAGCTCTCAACGCCGCGACCGTGGTGATGGGGCTTCCCGGCATCGAGAAGGTCGACAATCGACTTGTCGTGGGTTCTGCGCCCTCTCCAGACACCACGAATCCTCCCCCATCGCCGGCGAACACAACGCTGGTGGCGGCACTGGCGGCGGCGGGATTTGACGATGTCTCGGTGGCTCTCGACGGTGATGTGGCCTACGTTGACGGTGTCGTCCCATTTGAGGTCCTCGAGTCGGGCTACTTCAACTACGTTGACCAGGTCCGCTCGATTGTGACCGATTTTGCGCCGTCGGCGACGGTGGTCAACCGACTTCGCCTTCGTGGCAATGAACTCGAGTTGCGAGCCCAGTTGCAGGTACTCCTGGAGGAGTCACCGATTGTGTTCCTCAGCGGCTCCTCAGACCTCACCATTCAATCGCAAGAGGCTCTCGACCAGGCGGCCAAGATCATTCTCTCCCAACCTGGTCTGCAGATCTTCATCGCCGGGCACACAGATGCGACCGGCGCAGCCGACGTCAACGAACAGCTTGCCCGGGCGCGGGGTGGCGCTGTCTACGGGTATCTCGTTTCCATCGGCGTACCGGCCAATCGGATGGCAGTGGTGTCATACGGAGAACTCTTCCCCGGTCAAGGTGCGAGTTCTGCTGATGATCGCCGAATCGAGTTCGAGGTAGGACCATGATGCAACGCATTGCCCTGATCGTGAGCGTGTTGCTGGTAATAGCTGCCTGCACATCATCCGACCCTGAGGTACCAGCACAGACAACGCAACCGGTGGCCCCATCCACGACCACGTCGGCTCCAACCGTGACCGCGCCTGCTCCGGTCGAGACGACCCTGATCCCCGCACAGTCCGACGGCGTGACTGCCAACGACGAGACCATCTATGTGGGAATACTGGCCGACCTGACCGGACCCTTCTCCGGCACGGTCGTTGACGTCGTCGATGCCCAACTCGCCTTCTGGAACGATCTGAATGAGTCCGGAGGGATCGGTGGGCGCCAGATTGAGGTCTTGATTGCCAATACCGGATACGACCTCGCGACGCACGTCGAGAAATACGGTGTTCTGAGCGATCGAGTGGTCATGTTCGCTCACTCGACGGGCTCTCAGCAGACTCTGGCGGTACTCCCCAATCTGATCGAGGATGACCTACTTGCTCTGCCCGTCACCTGGTACTCGGGCTGGTCGGACCCCATTCTGGGGGCGAATCTTCTCGAGACCGGCTCCAACTACTGCATGGAAGCCATCAACACGATCTCCTACCTCGATGAGCAACACCAGGCGGCTACCGGGCGCACGCCGACGCTGGCGCTGGTGACCTTCCCGGATGACTTCGGACGTGATTCGGCTGCCGGCGTCCGCTACGCCGCCGAGCAGTTGGGGATCGAGATTGTCTACAACGGTGAAGGTACCGTCATTCCGGGTCAGGACCTTCGACCCATCGCGGCCGCGGTGGCAGCAAGTGGCGCCGATTACACCTGGGTGGCGACCGATCCAATCTCAATGGTCGAGATCGTCGGTACCTCTCTACAACTTGGGTATACAGGCCAGTGGGGCGTGGCGATGGTTTCGTTTTCCGACAGGCTTCTTTCAACCGCACTCGGCGACTACATGGCCCAGGCGATGTTCATGTCGACCCTGATTCTTCCTCTCGGGGCTGAGGCCGAGAACATGGCCGAGGTGATTGAAGTCCTAACGCACGCCTACCCAGATCGTTACCCTTCGACAGGGCTGATTGAGGGATACCTCGAGTTCGTGGTCGCCAAGACCGTCCTGGAGCGCGCCACGGAATTGGGCGACCTGACGCCATCCGGTGTCAAAGCCGCGGCAGCACAAATCGGATCCCTCTCCTACGGCGGACTCGCCCCTTCAAACATCTACAGCGGTGACGCCTCTTCAACGGTCACCCGGGCTACCGCGATATACCGACCCGACAAGGCCTTGTTCGATGCACAGGGTGGCCTAGATGCAACCCTGGGCGCAGGCGCGATTTCGCCTCTCTCCCCGATTCGAGGGTTCACGGCCTCGCAGCTCGCATCTGACTACGACTTCCAGGGTCCCTGCTTCGTGTTCCCCACCGGCTGACGACTCTCTCCACCTCGCAGCCCCGCCAGCTTCAGGTTGTTCATGGTGGTTTGCCGCTGGTGGTGTATTGGTGTCCGAGTCGGCTGGTCCAGAGCCAGTCTCCTCCGGAGATGGGTTGGTAGTTCCATCCGTGGCGGTGTTTGATGCGGATGTGGTCGTGGCGGCATCCGGGGGCCATGTCGTTGGGGTCGGTTTTGTGAGTCTTTGACCAGGGGGTGCGGTGGTCGAGGTCGCATGCGGTGGCGGGCATGCGGCAGCCGGGGAAGATGCAGGTCGGATTATGGGCAACTACATGCCGTCGTTGAGTTGCGGTGGGTCGGCGCCGGGTGGTGCCGTGAGTGATGGGCATGCCGGTGTGGGGGTCTGTGATGACGTATCGCCAAGGTGTCCCCTGGGTTTGTTGTTGGGTGATTTGGCGGGCGATGTCGGCGATTACTGGTCCGTATCCGGCTAGTTCCCCCGGCGTGTCGGACAGTTCGGCCAGGGTGGTGAGGTCGACTCGTAGTTCTATCCCACCTCAAGCGGGTTTGTTGGTTTGGGTGTTGGCTTGGAGGAGGTCGAGGTAGACGTCGGCCCGCAACTGGTCCATGGAGCGGGTTTCGCCTTCTCGGCGGAGACTCTTGGCTAGTTGGTTGATACGAGTAGTGATGGCGGCCACCCGATCTGGCGGCAGATCGAAACCTGAGAGATGGGCGGTGCCGTCTTCTGACAGTTCCGACACGATCCGTCGGTCTTCTATTGCCTGTTCGTATCGGGTCTTGGCGCTATCGGGTGCCACTTCAATAGCCAGCCGGGCCACAGCGGCTTTGAGTTGTCCGGTAGTCAACTGCGGAGCCCGCTCCAAGACTTGTGTGACGACCAGCTGGGCTGTGTGGGTGTCGAGGTGGGCGGTGCCACGCAGAATCGTCTGAGCCCGTCGCAGATCGACAACACCGGCTTCAAACGCTTCCAACAGACGAGGGAGCCGTTCCCGCAGATCGAGAGCTACACCTAGTTCGGTATCGGCGGCCCGACGGGTCAAACGCAGGGCTGCCCGGATTTCGGCTGCTGCCCCATCCCAGACCGCTTCCGGATCGTCCGAACCATCCAGGTCCTCGATCGCGTCCGACACGGCTGCCATGTCACCGTACAACTGGGCCTGATAGTGAGACACCAACCGTCGGCGGGCCCGTAACACCACTATCCGGTCAAACCCCGACAAGCGAGACACATCGATCGAAGACAGGAATGCTGCCAGGACGGGACCCGGTTCTATTGCGTCGAGACCTGCCGGAATCCCTTCACGCCCAGACCTCGTTGCAGCTGTCCGTAGAGAAGCATCGAACATATGTTCGAATCATAACAACCGATAGGGACAGAAACAAGAGCTGTGCGACAGGTAACATGTTGCTTCGCCGATCAGTCTGAGCCACCGAATGTGGCCAGCGCTCGGGATTTCCGGCTCGAGAACAAATGCCCTCGAGATTGCTGCCGGAGAAGCATCCTCAGTGCGGACTCGGACGTGCCCGGAGGATTCCACTTGGTTGAAGTCAATTGGATGGTGGCCAGGCACACCGCTCTGCTGTGGAGATCTCGACCGTGTAACCCATGGGGTCCCTTACCGGGAAGCTCCAATAGCCAACCCATACAGGCTCGGAATCGTGGGTGTCAACTCTGGAAGTCCGAGCGGCTTCGACCGCACGACGGAATCCACTCGGTGAATACTCAATGCCCCAGGAGGGAGTGGGTGTCGAGCCGCCTTTCCACCCCAGTTGCTTCGCCCACCCGTCGACCTGGACGGTGTCAGCGTGCGCGGTGACCGTGATCTGCAGTGTGCCGACCTGAAATCCGATCGTACCGTCCTCGGCTGAGAAGAAGACCTCCGTCAGACCCAACAGTTCCGAGTAGAAGCGTCGCGCAGATTCAAGATCATTGCAGTGCAGGTAGAGGAACGTCTTCACGGGCTGACTGTAGCTCCGAGCAAAGTCGAGACCTACTGCCTATGCGGAGCACCATCAACAGGCGGAAGGAAGGTTTAGTCGCTTCCTTCTGCCATCCTTGCATCTGATGAAAGACCTGACTCGACGTCTTTGGGAGCAACAAGACCGACATGTCGGTGATCGCGCGCGGCTCTTTCGGGCGGTCCGGGATTTCACCGAAGACGTCCCGGTTCTGTATCCGGGATCCTTTGTCGACGTTGCCGCCTCCTTTGCGTTCGAGACGGTCACATACGTCGATAGCGACCGCCGGGCCGCCCGGTTCTTCGCGGACGTGAGCGGTGTCGAGCACATCATCACGCAACATCGCGTCGGGCCGAGCACCGTGGCTTGGAGGTTCATTCATGCAGACTACGGGAATGCTCTCGATGTGCCCGATCGATCGGTTGGCCTGCTGGTCTCGCTCTATGCCGGGTTTGTTTCCGCGCACTGCACCCGATATCTCCGTACCGGCGGATGGTTGTTGGTCAATACCAGCCATGGCGATGCGGCTATGGCCTCCATCGACCCGGGGTACAGCCTTGCAGCGGTAGTCAGGGCGAGAGGAGGCAAATACGCGATCTCGGAGAACGACTTGCACGACTACTTGATACCTAAACAACCGACCACCATCACGGCGGAGTCGCTACGCCTGACAGGTCGCGGCATCACCTACACACGATCGGCATTTGCCTACCTCTTCC